>NZ_JBHUZM010000099.1:0-29355 GCF_042667665.1 Streptomyces sp. NPDC057307
CGCGCGGACCGCGCGCGACCGGCTGCCGGGCGTCAGGCTTTCTTGGCGCCCGAGAACGCCGCGAAACCGGCGAGGGCGAGGAAGAGGAACGTCATGACGTCCTTGCTCGCGTTCCACGCGTCGGACACCAGGCTGAAGTTGTCGAACAGCATGTCCGTCGTCGACACACCGAACTCCTCGGCCCCGATGATCGCGATGCCGAAGATCTGCCCGAGGTAGACGGCGGCCAGCGCGAGTACGACGCTGACCACGCCGAGGATCGGGTTGCGGCCGCCGACCTTGCCCGCGACCCAGCCGATGACGAAGCCGACGCCGATGGCGGCGAAGCTGATCTCGCTCTCGATGGCACCGGCGATGCCGCCGTAGATCGCGGCGGCGGCGATCGCGGTGCCGGCGGCGGCCGCCAGGCCGAGGCCCACGGCGTCGCGGACCGGCGGGGCCGGCGCGAAGGGGGCGCCGGAGCCGCCCGCGAACGGGTTGCCGGAACCGGGCGGGACGGGGCCACCGGGGTTGTTGGCGAAGGGGTTGCCCGAACCGGGCGGGACGGGACCGCCGGGGTTGTTGGCGTACGGGTTTCCGGGCGGCGGAACAGACTGGCTCATGTGAAGAATCCCCCAAGGAATGCCCGCACCGTTGTGCGAGCGCCCTGGACCATAGCAGTCGGCCACGACACCGCCGAAGGCAATTGCCGGACGACGGGGGGCCGGTGGGCCGCCGTCGTCAGAGCCGGTGCGCCGCGCCCGCCGGGCTCGCTCCCCGGGTGTCGAGCAGCAACTGGGCCTTCACGGCGAGACCTTGGAGATCGTACGTACGGTGGTGCTGGAGCAGCACCGTCACATCCGCGTGCGCCGCGGCCTCGTAAAGAGAGTCGGCGCGGGGCACCGGCAGATCGCGTACCCGCCAGTCGGGGACGTACGGATCGTGATAGCTGACGGTCGCGCCCAGGTCCATCAGTCGGCAGGCGATCTCGGTCGCCGGTGAACTCTCCTGGTCGGCGTGGTCCGGCTTGTAGGTGACGCCGAGCAGCAGGACGCGGGCGCCGCGCGCGGACTTGCCGTGCTCGTTGAGGAGCGTGGCGCAGCGCTGGATCACGTACTGCGGCATACGTGTGTTGATCTCCTGGGCGAGGCCGACCATCCGCAGCGGGTGGCCGGGGGTACGGCCCGCGTGCGGGAGATAGCTGGGGTCCATGGGGACGCCGTGGCCGCCCACGCCGGGGCCGGGCCGGAAAGCCTGGAAGCCGAACGGCTTCGTCTCGGCGCACCGGATGACGTCCCAGAGGTCGACGCCGAGGTCGTGGCAGAGCACGGCCATCTCGTTGACCAGGGCGATGTTGACGTGCCGGAAGTTGGTTTCGAGGAGCTTGACGGTCTCCGCCTCGCGCGGCCCGCGCGCGCGGACCACCTTGTCGGTGAGGCGTCCGTAGAAGGCGGCCGCCGATTCGGTGCAGGCCGGGGTGAGTCCGCCGATCACCTTGGGGGTGTTGGTGTGGCCGTGGGTGCGGCGGCCGGGGTCGAGGCGGCTGGGGGAGTACGCGAGGTGGAAGTCGCGCCCGGCGCGCAGGCCCGAGCCCTCCTCCAGGATGGTGCGCAGGAACCCCTCCGTGGTGCCGGGGCCCGCCGGGGATTCGAGCAGCACGGTGGTGTGCGGGCGCAGCCGGGCGGCCAGGGCGCGGGCGGCCTCGCCGACGGCGGTGAGGTCGAGGGTGCGGTCGGGGCCCAGCGGGGTGGGCGCGCAGATGACGGCGGTACGGACCCGGCCCAGCTCGGTCGGGTTGGTGGTGGGCCGGAAGCCGCCGGAGAGCATGCGCCGGACGTCGGAGGCGGTGAGTGAGCCGTCGACGGGGGTGCGGCCCGCGGCCAGTTCGGCCACGGGCCGTGGATCGGTGTCGTAGCCGATGGTCTCGATGCCGGCGGCCACGGCGGCCTGGGCGAGGGGCAGGCCGAGATGGCCGAGTCCGATGACGGCGAGGTCTGCGGGCATGTGGGCCGTCCTTTCCCATAACCGGAGGGGACAGAGGGCGCAACCCGTGTGGACAGAACGAGCGAGCGCAATGTCAGACTAGGCGTAAATATGACCGATATGCGTCATTACATGGCCGGACATGGCGGGACATGTCTGTGGATTTCATCGGTCCGATCCGATCTTCAGCCGGTGTTGTCCACAGCCGGTGGCTGAAGTCGGTGAGTCCGGACAGAATCGAAGTGCCCGAACAACACGGGGGGCGACGGGAGGCAGCGGTGAGGACAGCGACACTGGGACCGGAGGAGCGCGCCACGGCTCTTGCGGAGATGGCCGAGCGTGAACTGGACGTGTTGGTCGTGGGCGCGGGCGTGGTCGGCGCCGGGACCGCGCTCGACGCGGTGACACGCGGACTCTCGACGGGGCTCGTGGAGGCCCGCGACTGGGCCTCCGGCACATCGAGCCGGTCGAGCAAGCTGATCCACGGCGGGCTGCGCTATCTGGAGATGCTCGACTTCGGGCTCGTCAGGGAGGCGCTCAAGGAGCGCGGACTGCTGCTGGAGCGGCTCGCCCCGCATCTGGTGAAGCCGGTGCCGTTCCTCTACCCGTTGCAGCACAAGGGCTGGGAGCGGCTCTACGCCGGATCGGGCGTCGCGCTGTACGACGCGATGTCGTTCTCCTCCGGCCACGGCAGGGGCCTGCCGACGCACCGGCATCTCTCCCGCCGCCACGCGCTGCGCGTGGCCCCCGCGCTCAAGAAGGACGCGCTGGTCGGCGCCCTGCAGTACTACGACGCGCAGATGGACGACGCGCGCTACGTGGCCACCCTGGTGCGTACGGCCGCGAGCTACGGCGCGCAGGTAGCCAGCCGGGCCCGCGTGGTCGGCTTCCTGCGGGAGGGCGAGCGCGTCGTCGGCGCCCGCGTGCGGGACGAGGACGGCGCCGGTGAGTACGAGATCCGGGCGAAGCAGATCGTCAACGCGACAGGGGTGTGGACGGACGACACCCAGGCGCTGATCGGCGAGCGCGGACAGTTCCACGTCCGGGCCTCCAAGGGCATCCACCTGGTCGTCCCCAAGGACCGCATCCACTCCTCGACCGGACTGATCCTGCGGACCGAGAAGTCGGTCCTCTTCGTCATCCCGTGGGGCAGGCACTGGATCGTGGGCACCACCGACACCGACTGGGACCTCGACAAGGCGCACCCGGCGGCCTCCAGCGCGGACATCGACTATCTCCTCGAACACGTCAACTCGGTCCTCGCCGTACCGCTGACGCGTGACGACGTGGAGGGGGTGTACGCGGGACTGCGCCCGCTGCTGGCCGGCGAGTCCGACGCGACGAGCAAGCTGTCGCGCGAGCACACGGTCGCGCACCCGGTGCCGGGCATGGTCGTCGTGGCCGGCGGCAAGTACACGACGTACCGGGTCATGGCCAAGGACGCGGTGGACGAGGCGGTGCACGGCCTCGACCAGCGGGTCGCGGCCTGCGTGACGGAGGACACCCCGCTGCTCGGCGCCGAGGGCTACCGCGCCCTGTGGAACGCGCGGGCGGGGATCGCCGCGCGGACCGGACTCCATGTGGTCCGGGTGGAGCATCTGCTCAACCGCTACGGGGCGATGGTCGAGGAGCTGCTGGAGCTGATCGCGGCCGACCCCGGACTCGGCGAGCCGCTGGGCGCCGCCGAGGACTATCTGCGCGCCGAGGTCGTGTACGCGGCGTCGCACGAGGGGGCACGCCATCTCGACGACGTCCTGACGAGGCGCACACGGATCTCGATCGAGACGTTCGACCGGGGCACGCGCAGCGCGCGCGAGTGCGCCGAGCTGATGGCGCCGGTGCTCGGCTGGGACAAGGACCAGATCGAGAAGGAGGTCGAGCACTACCGCAAGCGGGTGGAGGCGGAGCGCGAGTCGCAGCGCCAGCCGGACGACCTGACGGCCGACGCGGCGAGGCTCGGGGCGCCGGACATCGTGCCGCTGTAGCCGGGCGTCGCGCCGCTGCGGCGCGGGGAGGTCCGCCGAGGTGCGGGACCGTCTTACGGGGGTTTCTGAGGTGAGTTGAGGCAGGTGGGGCGCCCGGTGCGATCCTTTACGGGATTGTTCCGGGCGAGCCTGTTCGAGCCCCGAACAGGGGCATGACCAGCGGCGCTGTCCGCCGCACCCCGCCCAACGGCCCCGCACCGGAGCCCGCTTGGGCCTTCGTACCGGCGGATGGCGGACCCGGGAGCATCGCATGCCCCGGAGTGAGGGACAATGGAGCCTCTGTCAGGGCGCGTTACTGCGCCGCGCGCGGGCAGGCGCCAAGCGTGGGACATGAGGGATCGCAGAGGGGACGCATGGCGGAGGCGGAGCAGTCGCGGGACACGGCGCGGGACCCCGAGAACGACACGGACGACACCGAGCGCGGGGCCGAAGCGAGCCCTGAGGGGCGTCTTCTCGCCGGACGGTACCGGCTCGGCGAGGTGCTCGGCCGCGGCGGAATGGGCACGGTCTGGCGGGCCGTCGACGAGACGCTGGGCCGTACGGTCGCCGTCAAGGAGCTGCGCTTCCCCACCAGCATCGACGAGGACGAGAAGCGGCGCCTGATCACGCGCACGCTGCGCGAGGCCAAGGCGATCGCCCGTATCCGTAACAACGGAGCGGTCACGGTCTACGACGTCGTCGACGAGGACGACCGGCCGTGGATCGTCATGGAACTCATCGAGGGCAAGTCCCTCGCCGAGGTCGTGCGCGAGGACGGGATCCTCACCCCGAGGCGCGCCGCCGAGGTCGGGCTCGCGGTCCTCGACGTGCTGCGCTCGGCGCACCGCGAGGGCATCCTGCACCGCGACGTGAAGCCGTCCAACGTGCTCATCTCCGAGGACGGCCGCGTCGTCCTCACCGACTTCGGCATCGCACAGGTGGAGGGCGACCCGTCGGTCACCTCGACCGGCATGCTCGTCGGCGCCCCCTCGTACATCTCGCCGGAGCGCGCGCGGGGCAAGAAGCCCGGCCCCGCCGCCGACCTCTGGTCGCTGGGCGGACTGATCTACGCGTCGGTGGAGGGCTGCCCCCCGTACGACAAGGGCTCGGCCATCGCGACCCTCACCGCCGTCATGACCGAACCGCTCGACCCGCCGAAGAACGCGGGCGCGCTGGAAGAGGTCATCTACGGCCTGCTGGCCAAGGACCCGGCGCTGCGGCTCGACGACGCGGGCGCGCGGGCGCTGCTTCAGGACGTCATCGACACCCCCGACCCCTCGGAGCTGCCCGAACCGGCGGCCGACGCGACCCGCGTCGTGGCGCTGCCGCCGGTCCCCCCGGAGCCCGCGCCCCGGAGCAAGGGCCGGACCAAGGAAGCCGCCGCGAGCGGAAGCGTCTCCGGTGGCAGGCAGAAGCCGGGCAAGGCGGTGGGCGCCGGCGGTGCGGGAGCCGCGGGCACGGCCGCCGCGACCACGTCACCGTCCGCGCCCGCGGCCACACCGGGCGGGGGCACCGCGCGGACCACGGCCACGCGGGCGTCGCTCACCGATGTCGTCCCGCGCCGTACGTTGATGATCATCGCGGGGGTCGTCGTGCTGGCGATTCTCGCCGTCGTCCTGGTGGTCGCGCTCAACGGCGACTCGGACGGCGCGGCCAAGGGCGACGCGGGCAAGGACGACACCGCCGCGTCGGCCGGGGCCACGGCGGGCGGCGACGCCAAGGACAGTGCCGGCACGGCGGGCCAGGACAAGCAGCAGGATTCGGCCAAGGACAGCGGTGACGCCAACACGTCGGACGGCTCGTCGTCCGACGGCGACTCCGGCACGGACAACTCGGGACCGGGCTCCGGCGACTCGGACTCCGGCTCCGGCTCCGGTTCGGGCGGCAAGGGCGTGCCCGAGGACTTCAAGACGGTCACCGACAAGCAGTTCCACTTCTCCATGGCGATGCCCGAGGACTTCAAGCGCACCGACATAGCGGGCCAGAGTTCGGGCGGCATCTACAACGAGGACGGTGGATTCCCCCGTATCCAGGTCGACTTCAACGCCAAGCCGACCGACGACGCGAAGCGCGCCTGGGAGCAGCTCGAAGCCCAGATAAGGGGCAGCATGGGCAACTACAAGGGTCTCGGTATCAAGTCGGTGGAGTTCAACGGTTATCCGACCGTCGCCGACTGGGCATTCGAACGCGACCAGGGCGGCGAGCGGGTACGGGTGCTGAACCGCGGCTTCAAGGTCGATGCCACCCATGGCTACGCGATCATGATCACCTGCAAGGCCGACGAGTGGGACGACGACGAGTGCCGGACACTCCGTGAGACGGCGTACAGCACTTTCAAGCCGACGGACTGACGGCAGGACCCAGGCGCGAACGCGTCTCGATGGCGTGAACTCGCGGGCGGTACGACCCGTTCCGGTGATTGATGCGACTGTCTCCGCAGCGGCCCGCATCAGGACCGGAACGGGCGGCCGCCGGTAGACGCACGGTGTGCCGGGGCGTACGGGCCCGGGTTGCCGGGAAGGTTAAGACCTGTGTTGCGGTGACCGGCGGCATATTTGTGTGCGGCCACGTATCGTGAGAAGTCGCGGACCGTACGCAGTCACAATGGGCCGGTAAACGACCGGAATTGGCGGTTTCGCGAGGTCTCCGAGGATCCGGAGACCCAGGGACAGCGCGCGTGTGGGAGGCGTCGTGGACGACTACGCGGGACGGGTACTTGCCGACCGCTACCGCCTGCCCCTGCCTCCGTCCGACGAGTTCGACCTCGTCGAGACGCGTGCGTTCGACACGTACAGCGGGCAGGAAGTCCTCGTCAGGCAGGTGCCGTTGCCCGAGGTCGTGGACGCCGAGATGGTCGATCCGGACGGTGCCGCGACCACGCGGCGGGTCTCCGGCCGTACGACACGCAGGCCCACGGACCCGGCGGTGCGGCGCGCCATCGAGGCCGCGCAGAGCGCCGCCCAGATCCCCGACCACCCACGGCTCGACCAGGTCTTCGACGTCTTCGCCGAGGGCGGGTCGTTGTGGATAGTGAGTGAACTGGTCGCGGCCAGGCCGCTGGCCGCCCTCCTCGCGGAGAAGCCGCTCAACCCCTACCGCGCTGCCGAGATCGCCTCGGACGTACTCACCGCCGTACGGGTGCTGCACGCCCACGGCTGGACCCACCGCAACATCACCATCCGCACGGTGCTCGTCTGCGACGACGGACGCGTGGTGCTCACCGGCCTCGCGGCCGGCGCGGCCGAGGAGGCGCTCTGCGGCTACATGCCGGTGCCCGCGACGCCTGAGGAAGGCGGATTCGAAGCCGGTTACCGGCCCGCCGGAGAGATCCCGGGACCCGTTCCGGGCGTCGGACAGGAGCCCGGTCCCGAGCCGGGCCCCGGCATCGGCGGCGGGGTGGAGACCTCGGGCGTGCCGATCGGCGGCCCGGGTGCCACGGGCATCCCCGGCGGCCGGACAGGCGCCTCGGAGGCGCTGCCCCCGGGCACCGGCGCGCTCGGTGTGCCGGTCGGACCGGCGTCGCCGGGGCGCGCGGCGCTGGAGACGGCCCGCTCGGCCGACGGTCCGTACGGCGACAGCACGTACGGGGACGGCACGTACGGGGACACGTACGGCGAGGGCAGCTACGGCGACCGGTCGTACGGCGAAGTCCCTTACGGGACGGACGCGTTCGGCCGACCCATGGGCGGCACCGGGACCGGTGCCGACGGTGGACAGGACGACCCGGACACGTCCGGCGGCACGGCACCGGCCCCCGTCGTCCCGTACACCGGCCCGCCCGCCCTGCCGGCCAACCCCTCCCGCGGCGGCCCGGCGGACACCCGTGCCGCGCGCGCCGGAGCCATCGCCGCCTACCGCGCCGGAGCGCGCGCCGCCGCCCGGGTCACCGAGGACCAGCAGCGCGACAGCGGCACCCTGCCCGCCCAGCGGCCCGTGCATCTGTCGGACCCCTCGGCCCCCGCCGGCCGGAGCGGTCCGCCGGACGGCGCCTCGGGCGGGGCCGGGGCGGCCGGGCCCTCGCAGAGCGAGAACCGCGACCCCGACTGGTGGGCGATGCCGCCCCGCGAGATCGACCCGCCGGGACGCGCGACGTACGACGACCCCGACTCCGACGACGACTTCGACACGGACGACGACGACCCGCCCCCGCCCCGCCGCGTCCAACTGGCGGGCACCTGGCACGACGGCCCCTCGGGCGCCGGTGACAGCTCCCGCCCGCTGTCCGCGGGCGGTGGCGGCGACCCGTACCACCAGGCGCCGGGCAGCCGGGGCGTACCGGCACTGCCCCCGGCCGGCGGCACCTCCCCGTACCTCCGCCAGGAGAACGCGAGCGGTGGCGCGGGCTCGGGCGGCGCAGGCACCGGCGGCTCGGGCGGCTCGGGCGGCGGCGGTTGGCGCGCCTCGTCGGGCACCAGCGACGCCATGCGCGCGGACGCCCAGCGGCACTCCGCGAACCTGCCCGCCGTCCCCGGCCCCAGCGCACCCGCCGGCCGCTGGGACGAGGTCGTCGCGGGCAACACCACCCCCGCGTACCGGGGCCCGGCCACCCCGCTCGCCGCCGAACGCGCCCGCCAGGCCCGGATAGCCGTCGTCGGTGCCGTCACCGAGCGCTGGGCGCCCGAGCAGGCGGGACCGGTCCACGAGAACTGGCAACTCGCCCCGCCCATCGGCCCGTCCACCGACCTGTGGGCCCTCGGCGCGCTGCTCTACCGCGCCGTCCAGGGCCACGCCCCGTATCCCGAGGAGAGCGCGGCCGAACTGGTCCAGCTCGTCTGCGCCGAACCGCCCGCCTTCGCCGAGGAGTGCGGCCCGCTGCGCCCCGTCGTCGAGTCGCTGCTCCGTCAGGACCCCACGGAGCGACCCGACTTCGAGGAGCTGCGCGGCTGGCTGCGTTCGCTGGTGCGCTCCGCGCCCGAGCCCGACGCCGGTCTCGACGTCGTCGCCGTGCCCTCCGTCGACGAGCGGCTGCCCATCGTCCGTCGCAGGGGCGAGCTGGTCCGCAAGCGCCGGGGCCGCGGCCGTGGCGGCGACGCCGGCCGGCACCGCCACAAGAAGGGCAAGGAGCGCAGGGAGAAGGGTGGCGGCAGGTCGTCCGAACAGCGCGGGGTCGCACGCGCGTCGCACGGCGAGGCGTATGTCGAGCCGCGCCACGAGCAGCCCGAGCGCGCCTACCGCGAACGCGACCAGCGCGAACGGGACCACCGCGAGGACGACTTCGGAGAGAGGGAGTACCGGGAGCCGCGCGCGAGGTCGGGCGGTGGCGGTTCACGCGCGCCGCGCTCACTCGGGCGCATCCTGCTCGTCGTCATCCTCGTACTGATGGTCGCGGCCATCGCCTTCGCCGTGATGTTCCTGCCGAAGGCCGACGAGAAGCAGCAGTCGCAGAACGGCGCGGGGACGAACCCGAGCGCGCCGGCCTCGCCCCAGCCGCAGAACCCCGACACGACCCCGGACAACGGCGCCGACCAGCCGGAAGACGGCAACTCCTCCACGCCGCAGACCTCCGGGCCGCCGGCCGACCTCGCGGCCGGGTATGTGCTGCGCAAGGACGCCGAGGGATTCGAGATCGGCGTGGACAAGAGCTGGGAGCGCAGGCCGATCAACGACAGCGGCCAAGTCCGTTACGGGCGCGGCGACTTCACGCTCATCGTGGTGCCGGGCCGGGACACGGTGGCCGACAACGGCGACGACCCGCTGGTCTACCAGCGGGAGAAGCAGCGGGAGTTGCAGCCCTTCCGGGACTCCTCCTGGGCCACCGCCTCGGGTCTGCGCCGGATCGACGTCGGCCAACAGCGCATGGCCGAGGGCCAGTACACCTGGCAGAACAGCAGCGGTCAGGAGGTCTACGTCCGGAATCTCGCCATGATCGTCAAGGGCAGCTATCACATCGTGCAGGTCATCGGCCCGGTGGACGAGAAGGACAAGGTCTCCGAGATCTACCAACAGGCCAGCGGTTCCTACCGGATAACCCGCTGACCGCCCGCCTCCTGAGGGGCCGTCCGGCCGCGCCGTGTGTGTCACGGTGCGGTTTCAGGCGCGGGCCCAGGTTCCGTGTCCGTACCTCCCCTCCGTAATCTGGCCTCCCGAGGAACAGGCAGGGGCACGTGGACGATTCAGCGAAAGCGCGCGAGGGGCTGGTCCTCGCCGGGCGTTACACGCTCGGCGAGGTAATCGGCAGCGGCGGCATGGGCCAGGTGTGGCGGGCCCACGACGAACTGCTCAACAGGACCGTCGCGGTGAAGGAGTTGACGGCGGCGCTGTACGTCACCTCCGCCGACCGCGCCGTGCTGCACGCCCGTACCCAGAAAGAGGCCAGAGCCGCGGCCCGGATCAGCCACCCCGCCGTGGTGACGGTCCATGACGTGCTCGACCACGGCGGCCGGCCGTGGATCGTCATGCAGTACGTGGACGGCCCGTCGCTCGCGGACGCGCTCACCCCCGACCCCATCACGCCGCGGGAAGCGGCCCGGATCGGCCTCCAGGTCCTCGGCGCGCTGCGCGCCGCGCACGCGGCCGGGGTGCTGCACCGCGACGTGAAGCCCGGCAACGTCCTGCTCGCCCGGGACGGCCAGGTGCTGCTCACGGACTTCGGGATCGCCGCCATCGAGGGCGACTCGGCCATCACCCGGACCGGTGAGATCGTCGGCTCCATCGACTACCTGGCGCCCGAGCGGGTGCGTGGCAACGACCCCGGACCGGCCTCCGACCTGTGGTCGCTGGGCGCGACGCTGCACACGGCGGTGGAGGGCACGTCGCCGTTCCGCCGTACGTCCGCGGTGGCCACCATGCAGGCCGTGGTCACCGACGACCCGCCGGCTCCCGTACGTGCCGGGCCACTCACCCCGGTGATCGCCGCGCTGCTCCACAAGGACCCCGAGACCCGGCCGGATTCCGCCGAGACCGAGCGGATGCTGCGGGAGGTGCTCGACGGGCGCGCGCCCGAGGCGCCGACATCCCTGGTGACGGACGAGGAGCGGAGACGGGCCGCCGGCCCGGCGTCACCCCCGTCCCACACGCCGCCTCCGCAGCAACACCACCAGCCCCAGCCGTACGCGCAGGGACCGTATCCCGCGCCGCACGGGCACACGCCCCCTCAGGCGTACCCGCCGCAGGTGACCGGGCCCGTCACGCCGCCCGCCAGGAACGGCCGTTGGCGCGCGGTGCTCGTCGCGGCCGTCGTCGCCGCGCTGATCGGCGGCGGCGTGGGCTACTTCGCGCTCCAGCAGGAGAACGACAACGACGATCCCGGCACGAGCGCGGGCGCGAATCCGAAGCCGGACCCGGACGCCACATCCACGGACGACGGCAAGCCCGGAAACGGGAACGAGAGCGAGAACGGGAACACCGGGAACGGTGGCGAGGACGACACCGAGCCGCCGAAGCCCTCCGATTCCGTCCCGGACGGCTGGAAGCGGGTGGACGATCCGGCGGGCTTCAGCCTCCTCGTTCCCGACGGCTGGGAGCGACGGATGAACGGCGACCAGATCGACTACACCCCCGACGACGGCCGCCACTTCATCCGTATCGCCGTGGACACCGCACCGGACTTCAAGGATCCGTACAACCACATGCTCGACATGGAGAAGGGCGTCGACGGCCTGCCCGACTACCAGCGGATCCAGCTGGGCCCCAACACCTTCCGCGGCCAGACCAAGTCCGCGCTCTGGGAGTTCAGCTACACCGAGGAGAGATCGCAGACCAACGCCGGCCCGCGCCGCGCGATCGACCAGATGTTCTTCACGGCGGACGGCGCGACCGAGTACGCGCTCTACATGTCGGGTCCCGCCGGGGACTGGTCCACCACCCGGCAGCAGTTCGAGGTCATGCTGGAGGGCT
The DNA here is from genome assembly GCF_042667665.1 of Streptomyces sp. NPDC057307. Classification (NCBI taxonomy): domain Bacteria; kingdom Bacillati; phylum Actinomycetota; class Actinomycetes; order Kitasatosporales; family Streptomycetaceae; genus Streptomyces; species Streptomyces sp. NPDC057307. The sequence continues at coordinate 11,763 of NZ_JBHUZM010000099.1, forward strand.
GGCAGGCGCCGGGCACGGGCGGCTGAGGGGAGCCGATGTCACGGCTCTGCACCCGCTCCCGCCCCCCGGTGGATATCGCGGCGCGCTTTCCGTAAAGATGTGGTCATGACGAACGACGGGGGACGTACGAACGAGCCCACCAGCTACGGACTCCGACCGCCGCAACAGCAGCCGCAGCAGTCGTACCCGCCGCAGGGCCAGCCGCACCAGGGGCAGCCGCCGCAGGGCCACCCGCAGCAGGGGCAGCCGCCGCACGTGCCGCCCCAGGCTCCCCACGGCGGCCCGCAGCAGGGTTCCGGTTACCAGCCGACGCAGGCCGGCGCGCACACCCCGGCCGCACAGCACACCCCCATGGAGCCCGACCCGTCGGTGGGACGCCTCCTGGGCGGCCGCTACCGCCTCGTCTCTCGGCTCGGGCACGGCGGCATGGGAACGGTCTGGCTGGCGCACGACGAGGTCGTGGACCGCGACGTCGCGGTCAAGGAGCCCCGCGTTCCCGAGCATCTGAGCGAGCACGAACGCGACACCGTCCACCGGCGGATGCGGCGCGAGGCCAGCTCGGCGGCGAGGATCGACCACCCCGCGGTCGTCACGATGCACGACGTGGTCGTCGAGGACTCCAAACCGTGGATCGTCATGGAGCTGGTGCGCGGCCAGTCGCTCGCCGACCGGCTTCAGGAGGGCACGCTCGACCCCCGCGAGGCCGCCCGGATCGGGCTCGACGTACTGAACGCGCTCAACGCCGCCCACGAGGCCGGTGTGCTGCACCGTGACGTGAAGCCGGACAACGTCCTGCTCGGGCGTGGCGACCGTGTCGTGCTGAGCGACTTCGGCATCGCCCAGGTCGAGGGCCAGCAGGGGCTCACCGAGACCGGGGCCTTCGTCGGCTCCCCGGAGTTCATCTCGCCGGAGCGGGTGCTCGGGCAGCGCCCCGGCCCCGAGTCGGACCTGTGGTCGCTGGGCGTCGTGCTGTACGCGGCGGTCGAGGGCATGTCCCCGTACCGCCGCTCGAACATCCCCGCGACGCTCCAGGCGGTGCTCTCCGCCGAGCCGCAGATGCCGGCCCGCGGGTCGGGCGCCTTCGGTACGGTCGTGATGCAGCTCCTGCGGAAGGATCCGGCGGCGCGTCCCACCGCGGCCGAGGTCCGCGCGGTGCTGGAGTCGGTGGCGCGTCCGCCGCAGCTCTCGGCGGAGGCGACGAGGCTCTACCGGAGCGCGGGCACCGGCGGTGACACGGGGAGCGGCGCGGGCGGCGGCAGCAAGTGGGTCCCGCCGGTCCTGCACCGCAACCGCCCGGCGCAGTTCGGCCTCGCCGGCGGCGTGCTCGCGGTGGTCGTCGCGCTGGTGCTGATCCTCCTCGACCCGTTCGGGGGCGACGAACTGCCGGAGGGCTGGGGCGTCCGCCCGGAGGCGGAGATCCTGGACGCCGAGATCTCCCTGCCGAAGGACTACCGGCGCTTCCAGGACAGCTCGACCGAGGAGACGCGCGTCAGCTTCCGGGATCCGAGCGGAGTCTTCGGCATCTCCATGGAACAGGTCCAGAAGTCGCCGGACTTCGAAGAGGTCCTGGATCCCAAGCCGGACGTCTGGGAGACGTACTACGTCGACGGCGGCGAGAACGGCACGGAGATCAAGGACGCGAAGTACAAGACACGCGATTCGTCGTTCGCGGGCTCCGGCAAGGCTTTCGAGAACATCGTCGACTTCACGCCGTACAGCGACTCGTCCGACGACCCGCTCCACTACCGCTACCACGAGCTGATCGTCCCGGGTAAGGACAATGTGCACTGGCGGCTCCGGGTGTCGATGCCCGCGGAGGGAGCGGCCGTCAAGGACGGCGAGGAACTCTTCTCGAACGTCGTCAAGCACCTCGTGATCGAGAGCAGCTACCTGCCCTGAGCGCCTGATCAGGGCTTATCTGCCAGCAATCACTGGCGCGTTCACGGCCGGTCGTCCGAGGGGCCGGTGGGCGCAAGGCGGCGGACCGGCGCCGGACCGGCGAAAAGGTGTTACCGGCGGGTACCCAAAGTTCCGGATGCGGCATACTCTCGCCCTCATGACGGACTCACAGGCCCCCACGACCAACCCCGTGGCTCCGGTGCCCGCCGGTGTCCGCACCGCCGCCGACGTGGTCACTCCCGAAGTGCTCGCCCAGCTCATCAGGGGCGTCGTGGGCTCCGGGCTCACCTCGAACCACACCCCGTCCACGGGCGAGAAGCTCGCCGACCTGCCCGAGTCCACCCCCCAGGACGTCGCCGAGGCATTCTCGCGCGCCCGCGCCGCGCAGCCCGTCTGGGCGGCGACCTCCGTACGGAAGCGGGCCGCCGTCCTGCTCCGCTTCCACGACCTCCTGCTGGAGCGCCAGGCCGAGGTGCTCGACCTCATCCAGTTGGAGACGGGCAAGGCGAGGCTGCACGCGCACGAAGAGGTCCAGGCCGTGGCGGTCGCCGCCCGCCACTACGGGCGCAAGGCTCCCTCGTATCTCCGGCCGCGCCGCCACACCGGCGCCGTGCCTGTGCTGACGAAGGTCACCGAGCAGCGCCAGCCGCGCGGTGTCGTGGGGCAGATCGCGCCCTGGAACTACCCGCTGGAGCTGTCCGTCGGCGACGCCCTGCCCGCCTTCGTCGCGGGCAACGCCGTCGTCATGAAGCCCGACACCGAGACCGCGCTCACCGCGCTCTGGGCGCGTGACCTGCTGGTCGAGGCCGGGCTGCCGGCCGGGGTGTTCCAGGTGGTGCTCGGCGAGGGACCCGTCATCGGGCCGGAGGTCGTCGAGCGCGGCGACTACATCTCCTTCACCGGCTCCACGCGCACCGGCCGCGAGGTCGCGCAGCGCGCGGCGAGCCGGCTGGTCGGCGCCTCCCTCGAACTCGGCGGCAAGAACGCCATGTTGGTCCTGCACGACGCCGACATCGAGAAGGCCGCGGCGGGTGCGGTGCGCGCCTGCTTCTCCACCGCCGGCCAACTCTGCATCTCCATCGAGCGGTTGTACGTCCACGAGTCGGTCGCCGACGCGTTCGTCGAGCGATTCGTCACCCGTACGAAGGCGATGCGGCTGGGCAGCGCGCTCGCGTACGGCGCGGACATGGGCTCGCTCATCAGCGAACGCCAGCTCAAGACCGTGACCAGCCATGTGGAGGAGGCCGTCGCCAAGGGCGCGACGGTCCTCGCGGGCGGGGTGGCGCGGCCCGACATCGGGCCGTACTTCTACGAGCCCACCATCCTGGAGGGCGTCGAGGCGCCGATGTCGGTCTGCACCGAGGAGACCTTCGGGCCGCTCGTCTCCGTCTACCGGTTCGGCGACGAGGACGAGGCCGTCGAGCTGGCCAACTCCACGCCGTACGGCCTCAATTCGAGCGTGTGGACGCGCGACGGCAGGCGCGGGCACGCGATCGCCGCCCGGCTGCGTACCGGCACCGTCAACATCAACGAGGGTTACGCCCCGGCGTACGGCAGCGTCCAGGCGCCCATGGGCGGCATGAAGGAGTCCGGCCTCGGCCGCAGACACGGCTCCGAGGGCATTCTCAAATACACCGAGGTACAGACCGTCGCGCAGCAGCGCGTGCTGCCGATGGCTCCGTCGATGGGCATGGACGACGAGAAGTACGCGGCGTTCATGACCCGGAGCCTGCGCGCGCTCAAGGCCCTCCGGCTGCGCTGATCCGTAAGCCGGTCCGTAAGCCGGTCCGTAGGCCGGTCCGAAGCCGATTCGATGAAGGAGAGTCGATGTCACGGCACACCCATGCCCCCGACCGGGACGACGACCAGGAACAGCACGACGGCTACGACTACGACGTCATCGTCGTCGGGTCCGGCTTCGGTGGTGCGGTCTCCGCGCTGCGGCTGACCGAGAAGGGCTACCGCGTCGGTGTCCTCGAAGCCGGCCGCCGCTTCACGCCGGGCACGCTCCCGAAGAACTCGTGGGACATCAAGAACTATCTCTGGGCCCCGGCCCTCGGCCTCTTCGGCATCCAGCGGGTCCATCTGCTCGGCAATGTGATGGTCCTCGCGGGCGCCGGTGTCGGCGGCGGCTCGCTCAACTACGCCAACACGCTGTACGTGCCGCCGAAGGCGTTCTTCGAGGACAGGCAGTGGGCCGGCATCACCGACTGGCAGGCCGAACTCGCCCCGTACTACGACCAGGCGCGGCGCATGCTCGGCGTCCGGCTCAACCCGACCATGACCCCGTCGGACGTCCATCTCAAGGCGACCGCGCAGGCGATGGGCGTGGGCGACACCTTCCATCTGGCGCCGGTCGGGGTCTTCTTCGGCGACGGCGAGGACGCGGACGGTACGGCGCGGGCCGAGCCGGGCGCGTCGGTCGGCGACCCGTACTTCGGCGGCGCCGGGCCTTCCCGCAAAGCCTGCGCCCAGTGCGGCGAGTGCATGACCGGCTGCCGCCACGGCGCCAAGAACACGCTCAACGAGAACTACCTCTACCTCGCCGAACAGGCCGGGGCGGTCATCCGCCCCATGACGACCGTCGTCGACATCACCGAGGACCCGGCCGGCGGCCATCGCGTCGCGACCGTTCCCACCCACCGGCGCAAGTCGGCCCCACGGGTGCTGCGGGCCCGTCAGATCGTCGTGGCGGCGGGGACGTACGGGACGCAGACCCTGCTGCACACGATGAAGGACCGGGGCCGGCTGCCCCGGCTGTCCGACCGGCTCGGTGAGCTGACCCGTACCAACTCCGAGGCCCTGGTGGGCGCCCAGACCACCGACCGGCGCTACCGGAAGAAGCACGGCGCGGGCACGGCGGGCCATGGGCGGTCCGGGGCGGACTTCACGCGGGGTGTCGCGATCACCTCGTCCTTCCACCCCGACGCCCACACCCATGTGGAGCCGGTCCGATACGGCAAGGGCTCCAACGCGATGGGCTCGCTCTCGATCCTCCAGGTGCCCTACAGCGAGAACGGCCGGCGGATCGCGGGCTGGCTCGGCAGCATGGCCAAGCACCCTGTCCAGGCGGCCCGTTCACTCTCCAACCGGCACTGGTCGGAGCGGACCATCATCGGTCTGGTCATGCAGTCCGTCGACAACTCGCTGACCACCTACCGCAAGCGGGGCGGCGTCGGAAAGGGGCTCCTGACGGCACGTCAGGGTCATGGCGCGCCCAACCCCAAGCAGATAGCGGAAGGTACGCGGACGGCGAGCCTGCTCGCCGACGAGATCAACGGCTTTCCCGGCTCGAACGTCGGTGAGTTGATGGGCACTCCGCTCACCGCGCACTTCCTCGGCGGCTGTCCGATCGGCGCCGACGCGGAGCACGGCGTCATCGATCCGTACCACCGGCTGTACGGCCACCCGGGCATCTCGGTGGTCGACGGTTCGGCGGTCTCGGCGAACCTCGGGGTCAATCCGTCGCTCACCATCACCGCGCAGGCCGAGCGCGCGATGTCCTTCTGGCCCAACAAGGGGGAGCGGGATCCGCGTCCGGAGCAGTCGGCGGGCACGGCGTACGTACGGCGGGAGGCGGTCGCGCCGAAGTCACCGGCGGTCCCGGCGTCGGCCTTCGGGGCACTGAAACTGCCGTTCCTCGGGATGCCGACGGTGCCGCCGAAGAAGAAGCCGTAAGCCGCAAGCCGTACGCCGTAAGCCATGGAGAACAGCGATGAGGCGCTGCACCCCCCTCCGAGTGCAGCGCCTCCGGTCACAGGAGTGACCGTTGTGTCGCATGGTGGACCTGTGACCTGAGCAGATGGTTGCCCTTTTCCTCACGGAATCTTTATGTGGTGCGCGTCACATCTCGTCGCCATGGTCATGGCCGGGCGCACGCGACAAGGGCCCCGCGGGCCCGGTCCGAAGCGAATCGGACGGGCGCCTGCGGGGCCCTTGTCGTCGGCACCATGGCGTCAGGGCGGCGCGCCGGTGCCGGATCGCGGCGCTGGGGGGGTGAGCGCCGCGAGTTCGGGACGGTGGACGGGTGGGCGGGAGGAGCCGGCTGTTCGGACGGACGGTTGGACACGGGGGGATCCGTGTCCGTATGCGGTCGGCGCCGGGCGTCCCCGGTGCCGACCGCTCTTTGGGTGACCGGGCATGCTGTCCCCTGCCGACCGGTCACTCGCGCTGAGACGAGGTCCCACGACGTACCAGCGGTACGTCACACGCCCCAGCGAAGCCACGCGTGGTTTGTTCGGGCCCGCCCCTGGCTGGCACGGACATCGGGACCAACGAAGCCCCGGCGGCTCCGGTCACGCGCCGTACGGGTGAGGATGCGCCCGAACCCATGTCCGCACCGAGTCGCCCCCGCTCAGATCCGGCCCCGCGACAGCTCCAGCAGCGTCATCGCGAGCGGGGTGCCCGGCGTGCCGAGCGCGTCCCTGAAGCGGCCCAGGATCTCGTTCTCACGGGCGAGGTTGACCCGGCGTCCGCCGGAGGCGATACGGGCGTCCTGGATGACGGCCGAGACGGCCATCCGTTCCTGTACGAGGCCGATGATCCGGTCGTCCAGCGCGTCGATGCGCTCACGCGCGCCGTCGATCACCGCGGCGGCCTCGTCGGTACGGGCGCCGGTGCGGTCGGTGACGGTCATGAAGGGCTCCTCTTTACGAAGGGGGAGACCCCGAGCGGCGAACATCCGGCCCGGACAACGCAGAACGCCCCGGGCCTTGTCGGCCCGGGGCGCCTGGGAAGTCGCTTGTCAGCTCAAGCGGCACGACCATGGCAGCCGGACGGGCCGGTGCCATAGGTAAAGACGAAGGTCGAGTGCTCGCGCATGGCGGCCAGTATGCCGGAGGGGTCCGGGGGCCCTGTGCGGGGGTTCGGATGCTGAGACGAAAAGCTGTCTTCGCCCCCCGTTAGAATCGGCGTACCGAACCCCTTCACCGCCGGAAGGCCGCGCCCGTGCCAGCAGTACCCCCCGCCGCCCCCGACGCCGTACTCGTCGTCGACTTCGGCGCGCAGTACGCCCAGCTCATCGCCCGCCGCGTCCGGGAGGCCCGGGTCTACAGCGAGATCGTCCCCTCGACGATGCCGGTGGCCGAGATGCTGGCCAAGAACCCCAAGGCGATCATCCTCTCCGGCGGCCCGTCCTCCGTGTACGCGGAGGGCGCCCCGACCGTCGACCGCGCGCTCTTCGAGGCCGGGGTCCCGGTCTTCGGCATGTGCTACGGCTTCCAGCTGATGGCGACGGCGCTCGGCGGGACGGTCGACAACACGGGCTCGCGCGAGTACGGCCGTACCGAACTGCACGTCTCCAAGCCCGGCTCCACCCTCTTCGAGGGCACCCCGGCCGAGCAGCAGGTCTGGATGTCCCACGGCGACGCCTGCTCCGCCGCCCCCGAGGGCTTCACCGTCACCGCCTCCACGGATGTCGTGCCGGTCGCCGCCTTCGAGAACGACGAGAAGAAGCTGTACGGCGTCCAGCACCACCCCGAGGTCATGCACTCCACGCACGGCCAGCAGGTCCTCGAACACTTCCTCTACCGAGGCGCCGGCATCGAGCCGACCTGGACCACCGGCAACGTCATCGAGGAGCAGGTCGCCGCGATCCGCGAACAGGTCGGCTCCAGCCGCGCGATCTGCGGGCTCTCCGGCGGTGTGGACTCGGCCGTCGCCGCCGCCCTCGTACAGAAGGCGATCGGTTCCCAGCTGACCTGCGTGTACGTCGACCACGGTCTGATGCGCAAGGGCGAGACCGAGCAGGTCGAGAAGGACTTCGTCGCCGCGACCGGCGTGCAGCTGAAGGTCGTCGACGCGGCGGAGCGCTTCCTGGCCGCGCTGGCCGGGGTGTCCGACCCCGAGCAGAAGCGGAAGATCATCGGCCGGGAGTTCATCCGGGTCTTCGAGCAGGCCCAGGCGGAGATCATCGCCGAGGCCGAGCCCGGCGAGCCGGTCGAATTCCTCGTCCAGGGCACGCTCTACCCGGACGTGGTCGAGTCCGGCGGCGGCAGCGGCACCGCCAACATCAAGTCGCACCACAACGTGGGCGGACTCCCCGAGGACCTGGAGTTCTCCCTCATCGAGCCGCTGCGCCAGTTGTTCAAGGACGAGGTCCGGATGGTCGGCCAGGAGCTGGGCCTCCCGGACGAGATCGTCCAGCGCCAGCCCTTCCCGGGGCCGGGTCTCGGCATCCGTATCGTCGGCGACATCACGCGTGAGCGCCTGGACCTGCTGCGCGAGGCGGACGCCATCGCCCGCGAGGAGCTGACGGCGGCCGGGCTCGACCGTGACATCTGGCAGTGCCCGGTGGTCCTGCTCGCGGACGTACGGTCCGTGGGCGTCCAGGGCGACGGCCGCACGTACGGCCACCCGATCGTGCTGCGCCCGGTCTCGTCGGAGGACGCGATGACGGCGGACTGGACCCGGATGCCGTACGACGTACTGGCGAAGATCTCCACCCGCATCACCAACGAGGTGGCGGACGTGAACCGCGTGGTCCTGGACGTGACGAGCAAGCCGCCGGGCACGATCGAGTGGGAGTGACCGTTTCTCCCAGGTCAATGCCGGTGCCGTCGCTCATTCGTTTGGGTGGCGGCATTGGCATATGCCCTGGGTAGGCTTGCCGTACGGACCAGAATTCCGTCCATGGGAGGAACCATGACCGCTGAGCCGCTGCACACCACCACTTCGTGGCCGGTGCCGCCGAAGGACGGTTACACCGTGGACGACCTACTGACACTGCCCGGTCTCCCGCCGCACACAGAGCTGATCGACGGGAGCCTGGTTTTTGTGAGTCCGCAGCGAGATTTCCACAGCATCGTGATTGACATGCTGGTGGCCGGACTACGTCGCACGGCTCCACCAGAAGTGCGTGTCCGGCGCGAGATGACCGTCAAGCTCGATGAGCGCAACGCCCCCGAGCCGGACATCTGCGTCGTCCGGACTTCGGAGATCGACCCCGACCAGACCTACTTCGACGTGGCGGATGTCTGCCTCGCCGTCGAGGTGGTCTCGCCGGACTCCGAGTCCCGCGATCGCGACACCAAGCCCCACAAATACGCGCGGGCGGGCATCCAGCACTTCTGGCTGGTGGAGAGGGCGGGGACCGACAAGCATCCGGTCGTTCGGGTCTACGACCTGTCCGAGGACACGCAGTCGTACGCCCTGGTCGGTATCTTCCACGAGCGGCTGAAGCTCTCCGTTCCGTTCGACATCGACATCGACCTCGCCGACGTCGACAACCTGTAGGCCCTCCGCAATTCGCTCGCACCGTGCCGACCCCCTGTGCGAGCGTTTGCGACCATGTCCGAACACGACGAACTCCACGCCATCCTCGCCGCCCCCAACAACCCCCTCCTGACCTGGAACGCCCCCCTCTCCGAAGACCACGCCCGCTCGCTGATCGACGCCTGCGCCCTGCCCGACGGCGGGCAGGTGGTCGATCTCGGCTGTGGCTGGGGCGAGTTGCTGCTGCGGCTGGTCGACGGCGCCCCCGGCAGCACCGGTGACGGCGTGGACAGCGACCCCGTCGCCCTGGCCCGGGGACAGCGGCTCGCCCGCGAGCGTGGGCTGGACAGCAGGGTCACCTTCCACGAGAAGTCCGCCGACGCGTGGACCCGGACCGGCTACGACCTCGCCGTCTCCATCGGGGCCGTGCACGCCTGGCCCGGTACGACCCGTGAGGCGCTGCGCGCCCTGCGGGCGACCGTGAAGCCCGGCGGGCGGGTGCTTTTCGGGGACGCCTACTGGATCGAGAAGCCGACTCCCGCCGCCCTGAAGGGACTTGGCGCCGTCGAGGAGGAATTCGTCGGCTCGCTCGACGACCTGGTCCGGGCCGCCGCCGACGCCGGCTTCGCCCCGCTCCGTACGACCGTCGCCGACCAGCGCGAATGGGACCTCTTCGAGTCCAACAGCCGGGCGGGCTGGGGCGAGCGCTGGGCGCTCGACCACCCCGACCACCCCCTGCACGGGGCGGCCCGCGCCACCGCCGCCAGACACCGCGCCGGCTATCTCGGCGGCTACCGGGGGTACTTCGGCTTCGCGTATCTCGTCCTCGGCGTCTGAGACCCTTCGGATACGGCACAATTCCCAGTCACGGAACGGTAGTTCAGGGGCGGGGAAGGCGGCATTCGGCGTGGCGGTGCAAGTGGCGGGACAAGGCACGCACGGCGGGGGCTGTACCTGCGGGAACTGTCCGCACGGGGCGCACGAGGGACACCGGCGGGCTGTCGCGGCGTTCCTCGCCAAACGGGAGGAGTTCGCGGCCGGTCAGGGTCTGCCCGCCGCGCTCGCGCACTCGCCCGGCGCCTCCAGGCAGTGGGTGTCCGACGAACTCACCCAGTCCGCGCGCGCCGTCGCCGACCGCAGCCGCGAGGCCGGCGACGCCTGGCTGCTGGCCGTCTGGCGGCACACACTGCTCGTCGTGTGGGGGACCGTCGCGGTGTTCGCACTCGCGCTGGCCGGGACCGCGATCGGCGCGGGCTGGAGCGTCGCCCGTACGGCGGGCCTCGTCGCCGCCCTCGCCGTGGCCGGGCTGCTCACCGGCGCGGCCAGGCTGCACCGTACCCGCGGCGGCCTCCTCGCCCCGCTCATCGGCGAGGACAACCGGCTGTCCACCTCCCGCACCGTCGCCTCCGCGTGGGTGCTGCTCCTCGTCTTCGCCGTGCTGGTGCTCGCGCTGCAGCTCGCCGGGGCGTCCGACAACGACGCGCGCGACGAGCTGATCGCGGGGCTCGAACTCGCCCGGGGCGCGGGCATGTTGACCGTGCTGGCCGTGGTGTGCGCGATAGCCGTCGTCGTACGCCGGGTGGTGGGCGTGCGCGTCGCGGACCGGCGGCTGCAGAAGGTACGGGCCGAGCGTCCGCGCCTTGCCGATCTGCTCTGCGACGACGCCGGGCGCGGCAGCTTCGCCGACGTCCAGTACACGCTGGTGACGGCCGTCGCCGTACTCTTCTCCGGCGTACGCCTCGCCCGCCGCCCCGAGCAGCTGCCCGACCTGCCGTGGGCGCTCGCCCTGCTGGTGACCGTCTCGGCCGCGACGTACTTCGCCGGAAAATGGGCGGAGGGCGGCCGTCCGGTGGTGCTGTCCGTCGTCCGGGCCCGGGAGGCCGGGGATCTGGACGCGCCGATCCGCACCGGTGACGACATCGAGATCCGGGGGACGGGCTTCGTGCCGCCGGGCGCGGGCACACCGGACCGGCTGGCCAGGATGGTCGTACGGATCGGGCCCGTCCATATCCATGTACCGCTGGTCCCGGTCCCCGGCGGCTTCCAGAACCCGTCGGACACGGTGCTCACCGTGCCCGTGCCGGTCGACGTGGAGCCGGGGCGCCTCGATGTGCAGGTGGTGACGGCGGCCGGTGTCGAGACCAACAGGGTGCCGATCGACGTCGTGGACTGAGACGTCGTGGACCGGCGCGGGCCGGCGACCGCTGAGCGCATTGTCGGTCCCATCCGTATGCATGCACGAGGCACGCGGGGACAATCGAGCCCTGCGAGCGACGTGGGCGGCGGAAAGGCAGGGTGCGCGATGACGCATGGATATCGGACGGACTCCTACGGGACGATGGGCGGTGAGCGGCACGGCTGGAGGGAACTGGCGACGAAGTACGCCCTCGTACCGCTGAGGATCTTCCTCGGAGTGACCTTCATCTACGCCGGACTCGACAAACTCACCGACAGCGCCTTCATGTCGGCGAACGGGACCGGTTCCGTCGGTGAACTGATGCGGGGCGTACGGGACAGCTCGGCCATACCCGCGCTCGTCGACCTGTCCCTCAAGAGCCCCGAGGGCTTCGGCTACGCCATCGCCATCGGCGAACTGGCCGTCGGACTCGGCACCCTCGTCGGACTCCTGGCGCGGCTCGCCGCGTTCGGCGGCGCGCTGATCTCACTCAGCCTGTGGCTGACGGTGAGCTGGCAGTCGGATCCGTACTACTACGGCAACGACCTCGCCTACCTCATGGCCTGGCTGCCGCTCGTGCTCGCCGGCGCCTCCGTGTTCTCCCTGGACGCGGCCCTCGCCGACAGGCGGCGCCGAATGCGGTAGTCCGCCATCGACACGGCGGAGGCCAGGAAGAGACCGCCGCAGACGATCGGGACGACCACGAACCAGGGGGCGTCCCACCAGCCTCCGGCGTCACCGGCGAACACGGTGGCCGCGCCCATCACGGCCAGGCCGGCCACCAGCTTGCCCGGCTTGAACTCATGCAGCAGCACGGGTCACCTCCACCTGTCCGACACCGACTTCGAGCCGAAGGTCCAGTGTGCCCCCGGGCTTCACACCCTTGGGCGGGGCCACGGTACGCGTCCGTTCCTGCGCCGGTGAGATGTCGATGTCGTTCGGCGGCTCACCGGGCAGCCGGAGGTCGCCGAACCCCGCCTCCGCGTGCACCTTCAACGTCACGTCACGCGGCACGACGACCTTCAGCTTTCCGGCGCCGACCTCCGCCTTCGTACGGAGGGTCTCGCCCGCCGGGACGTCGACACCGGCCAGGTCGAGTGTCCCGACGCCGGTGCCCAGTTCGTACGACGGCGACACCGAGGCGACGGCCGCCGGGCGCCAGGTCGTGCGGACCCAGTCCGTACCGATGTCCTTCGGGATGGCCGCCGACCCCGCGAGGAGTCCGGCGGTGAGGACCGTGAGGAAGATCGTGCCGAAGCCCGTACGTCCCAGGAAGGCGCTCACAGCGAGGCCGAGGCCGAACACGCCGAGCGCGGCGGCGAAGCCGATCTGCAGGCTCGTACCGAGCGGCTGGGCGTCCCACGACAGCCCCAGGCCGAGGCCGCCCGCCAGCATCGCCAGCGTGAAGACACTGCCGCCGATCCCGCGCGGGCCCTGCCGCCGGCAGGACGCCCCGGAGCCCTTCCGCTTTCCGGCCCCGCGACGTGACGCGCCGTCGGCCTCGTCGGCCTCGTCGTCGGGACCCCACAGATAGCCGGGCGTCGGCCCCGTCGTCCCGTCCTTGACGATCGGGTCGCGCCACCACGACGGGCTGCCGGGCGTCGGGGGTGCCTTCGTCTCCGGGGGAGCCTCGGCCACGGCCGCCGCCGTCCCCGGGTCGAGCGGGCCGCCGTCCTGAACGGTGGTGCGTCGCCGGTGCGACCAGACCGCCGCACCGATCGCGGCGATCGACAGCATCGTGGCGAAACCGAGGGTGCCGCTGTTGTTGAGCATCGACAGGAAGAGGCCACAGCCCACGAGCGCGAGCAGTACGGCGATGAGGGAAGAGCCGTCGACACGGCCCGACAGCAGCCGGCGCAGCTCGTTCTCGTCCTCGCCGTCGACCGGGACCAGCAGCCAGGCGAAGCCGTAGAAGATCAGTCCGATGCCGCCGGTCAGTGTGAGCACGACGATGACGATCCGGAAGATGACCGGGTCCAGGTCGCAGTACCGGCCAAGACCGCCGCAGACGCCCGCGACGACCTTCTGGCGCGGCGCGCGCACCAGCTGGGGAGCCGGTGGCGGCGGTGGCTGCGTCGAGGTGTGCGGTACGGACCGAGTCATACGTCCATGGTGACGGCCCGCCCGCCCGGTCTCCACCCGTCCCGACCCTGGCCGGTCCCTGATATTCCGCAGCGGGCGGGCGGGGGGGTGTCAGGGTCGTTCTCGGGGCCGCTCTCAGGGCGCAGCCCTGATGCCAGGGCCCGCCCGGCCGTGTGACCATCGGTGGCATGCCGGTCGCCACGCCCACTCCGCCCCCTTCCTCGTCCTCGTCGTCCTCGTCGTCATCGGCCGCGGGACCGGCTTCGGGTTCGTCGAACGCGGCCCGGAGCCGGAGCCGTACGTCGGGGACGGCACCCGGGGCCGACGAGCAGCCGCTGCGCAAGCTCTACCGCAGCGCGGACGGCAGGCTGCTGGGCGGCGTCGCACGCGGGCTCGCGGGCCATCTGGGGCTGCCGGTCGGCTGGGTGCGGCTGGTCTTCCTCGCCCTGTTCCTGGCGCAGGGGCTGGGCGCGCTGGTGTACGCCATCTTCTGGATCGTCGTCCCGCTCGGCCTCGGCGGTACACCCACCCGGTCCCGGCCGCTGATCGAGACGACCAGCGACGGTCGGCGCCGGCTCCGTAAACCCGACCGGGGACAGACCTTCGCGCTCATCGCGCTGTTCGTCGTCGGGACGATCTTCGTCGCCAGCGCCGACCTCGGCCGCGGCGGCGCGGGGCACTACATCTGGCCGACGCTGCTCATCGGCGCCGGTGTCGTCCTGGTCTGGCGCCAGGCGGACAACGCGCGCCGCGCGCAGTGGGCGTCGCTGTCGACGGACAGCAGGCGCCGCAGGATCTTCCAACTGGCGCGCGGACTGGCCGGGGTCGCCCTCGTCGGCATGGGCCTGACCGTCTTCATGGTCGTACGCGGCTCGGCCGCCCAGCTCGGCAACGTCCTGACGGCGGCCATCGCCGTCGTGGCCGGAGTCGCGCTGCTCGCCGGCCCCTGGCTCGTACGCATGACCCAGGACCTGTCCGACGAGCGCCTGATGCGCATCCGCGCGCAGGAACGCGCCGAGGTCGCCGCGCACGTCCACGACTCCGTCCTGCACACGCTCACGCTGATCCAGCGCAACGCCGACGACGGCGGCGAGGTCCGGCGGCTGGCCCGCGCGCAGGAGCGCGAGCTGCGCGCCTGGCTGTACAAGCCGGAAGGCACCGGCAAGGACGAGGAGAACGAACCCGACACCCTCGCCGAGGCCGTGAAGGCGACCGCCGCCGAGGTGGAGGACTACCACGGCGTGCCGATCGAGGTCGTGGTCGTCGGCGACTGCCCGCTCGACGAGAAACTGACCGCACAGATGCAGGCAGCACGCGAGGCAATGGTCAACGCCGCCAAGTACGGTGGCGAGGGAGGCGCCGTACAGGTCTTCGCGGAGGTCGAGGGCCGGACGGTCTTCCTCTCCGTACGGGACCGCGGCCCCGGGTTCGATCTGGACTCGGTGCCGGACGACCGGATGGGCGTACGGGAATCGATCTTCGGCCGGATGGAACGCAACGGCGGTACGGCGAGGGTGCGTTCGGCGCCCGACGGGGGCACGGAAGTGGAGCTTGAGATGGAGAGGGCGGCGGACGCATGACCGGCACCAGCGGGACGACGGGCACGAGCGGCGACAGCGGCGGGGAAGAGGCCGAGGCCAGGCGGGTGCGTGTGGTGCTGGTCGACGACCACCGCATGTTCCGCACCGGAGTGCAGGCCGAGATCGGGCAGACCGCGACCACGGGCGTGGAGGTCGTCGGCGAGGCCGCCGACGTCGACCAGGCCGTCACGGTCATCATGGCGACCCGCCCCGAGGTCGTCCTGCTCGACGTCCACCTCCCCGGCGGCGGCGGCGTGGAGGTGCTGCGGCGCTGCGCCCCGCTGATGGCGGCGGCGCAGGACCCGGTGCGCTTCCTGGCGCTGTCGGTGTCCGACGCGGCCGAGGACGTCATCGGTGTGATCCGCGGCGGTGCGCGCGGCTATGTCACCAAGACGATCACCGGCACGGACCTGGTGGACTCGATCTTCCGCGTCCAGGACGGCGACGCGGTCTTCTCGCCCCGCCTGGCGGGCTTCGTGCTCGACGCGTTCGCCTCGACGGACGCGCCGCCGGTGGACGAGGACATGGACCGTCTCACGCAGCGCGAGCGCGAGGTGCTGCGGCTGATCGCGCGCGGTTACGCGTACAAGGAGATCGCGAAGCAGCTCTTCATCTCGGTGAAGACGGTCGAGTCCCATGTCTCGGCGGTCCTGCGCAAGCTCCAGCTCTCGAACCGGCACGAGCTGACGCGGTGGGCGACGGCGCGCAGGCTGGTGTGAGCGCGCTCAGTTCGAGCAGAGCCACTCGGTGACGTACTCCCGCCCGTCGTGGTTCATGAGTCCCCGGACGCACTCGCCGCGCGCCGTGTCGAGCGTGCCGGTCAGCGCGGCCGAGCCGTCCTCTGTACGGAGGGTGCCGAACCAGCCGGGGAACGCGGTGATCCGGGTGTCCTTGCGCTGGTAGCCGAGCTGGAGGGCCGTGGGGGTACGGGTGCCGTGGCCGTGGCGTACGTAGCGCGTCGTGAACGCCCCCTTGCCGCCCACCGGGCCCTCGACGCAGAGCCGGCCGCCCGTGAGGTCGCCGCAGCCCTTCGGGGTGACACCGACCGGCGCCAGGACGAGCAGCGCGCCGAGGGTGAGGACGGCCGCGCGGGCCCGTCGGTGGCTCATGGCGTCATCGTGGTGCGGCGGGGGCGGTACGGCACCCGGGCTTGGGCCGGGTGGGCGCCTCACGACCGCTACGCGGGGCGGGTGGCTCCCGCGAACGGCATCTGGTCGATCGGGGCCATCCGCACCCCGGCGCCGGGGCGGGGTGCGTGGATCATCTGCCCACCGCCGACGTAGAGCCCGACGTGTGAGATGCCGGAGTAGAAGAACACCAGGTCGCCCGGGGCGAGCTGGGAGCGGGAGACCCGTCGGCCCGCGTTGATCTGGGTGTACGTGGTGCGCGGGAGGGAGACTCCGGCGGCGCGCCAGGCGGCTTGCGTCAGACCGGAGCAGTCGAACCCGTTCGGCCCGGTGGCGCCCCACACGTACGGCTTGCCGAGCGCCCCGCGCGCGTAGGCGATCGCGGCGGCCGCGCGGGCGTTCGGTGCCGGTACGGCGCCCGTCGCGGCGCGGCCCTGCGCGCGGTCGGCGCGCGGGTCGGCGGACCCGGTGCTCGCCGCGTACCGCGCACGCTCGGCGGCGGTGAGCCTGTCGAGCAGCTTCTGGGCGTCCGCGAGCTTCTTCTTGACGGTCGACTTGTGCTTGGCCAGGTCGGCCTGACGGCTCTTCAGCTCGTCGAGCTTCCCGTCGGCCTTCGTACGTAAGCGGCCGAGTTCGCCGAGCTGTGCGCGCATCCTGTCGACGGCCTGGGCCTGCTGGAAGCCGGCCCGCTCGGCGAGGGCGGCCCCGCGCAGATACTCGTCGGGGTCGGAGCTGAGGGCGAGCTGTACTGCGGGGTCGAGGGTGCCGGCGCGGTACTGGGCGGCGGCGATGGAGCCGAGGGCGTTGCGCGAGACGTTGAGCCGTTCCGTCCGCCGGGCGGCCTCGTCGCGCAGCTTGTCGAGCGAGGCGCTCGCGTCGGCGGCCTTCTCCTTGGCGCCGTTGTACTTCTCGGTGGCGGTCTCCGCCTCGTGGTAGAGCTTGTCGACCTTCGCCTTCACCTGTGCGGTGCTGAGCTGCGGGTCGGCGTGCGCGGGCCCTTCGAGACCGGTGGCCGTCGCGGCGCCCGCGAGGGCGAGCGTGGCCGCCGTGCGGCCGTACGGGCCGCTGAACGGTCGGTGTTTGGATCGGGGTCGGCGGTGTGCTGCCACGAGGGCGTCCACATCCTTCTTCGGTCCGGCTCCGGCGAGGAGTCGCTGCTGCGTACGGACTTTCCGTCGGGGAGGACGCTAGGCGCGGTGGTCACGGAAGCGCGTCGGCATGGCGGCTATTGCCCGGAGCCGGTAGCTCCACGACGGATTCTGGCCGCCGGGCACCCGCCCGCCTCGCCTGTTTCGGACCGGTCTTGATCATTCCGACGACACCGGCACGCGGGAGGGCGAGCGGTGCTACGGAGACGCCGGAACCGGCCCTCATGGCGGGTGCGCCGGTACGAGGACGGGCCGGGCGCACCCGACGGCGTGGGCGCCGCGGAGCCGCTGTCGGTGCTCATCGCGGGGGCGTCTTCGACGGCGGTCGCGTGCTCCGGCTGTCGACCGGGACGGGGGACCGTCCCGGTC
>NZ_JBHUZM010000100.1:0-29349 GCF_042667665.1 Streptomyces sp. NPDC057307
CGCCGGGCCCGCGGGCCCGGCGGCACCGTTCGTTTCCATGGCTTCCGGGGTGGGACTCAGTCGTGCTTGGGGTGGTGCGCCGGGATCGGGGGCAGTTCGCCCGTCGTCTCGTACGTCGCCAGCATCTCGATGCGGCGCGCGTGGCGCTCCTCCCCCGTGTACGGGGTGGCGAGGAAGATCTCGACGAACTTGGTCGACTCGTCCTGGGTGTGCATCCGGCCGCCGACGGAGATCACGTTCGCGTTGTTGTGCTCGCGGCTGAGCGCGGCGGTGTGCTCGTTCCAGACGAGCGCGGCGCGCACGCCCTTCACCTTGTTCGCGGCCATCTGCTCGCCGTTGCCGGAGCCGCCGATCACGATGCCGAGGGACTCCGGGTCGGCCGCCGTCCGCTCCGCGGCGCGGAGGCAGAACGGCGGATAGTCGTCCTGGGCGTCGTAGATGTGCGGACCGCAGTCGACGGGCTCATGGCCATGGGCCTTGAGCCACTCGACGAGGTGGTTCTTGAGTTCGAAGCCGGCATGGTCGGAGCCGAGATACACGCGCATGGGCGAAGTGTGGCACGTCGGGCGCGGTGCGGAGCGCTCCGGGGTCGGGAGTGCAGTACCCATACATGACGGCGGATGTCAGGTATGGGCGTGAGGCTGTCCGGGTCCGGAGGCGCCGCGCGGCCCGTCCGGGCGCGTGTCCACGTGGCGGTACGTGGACGCGGGCGGATGTACGTGTGGATGTACGCGTGCAGGTATCAGTGGATGGAGAACTTCCCATGTCCGACAACTCGCTGACGGCGCTCCCGTATGTCTTCCGGCCCGGCGATCCCGGCTACGACGACGAGTCGGCCGGCTTCCAGCTCGGTTTCCCGCCGCGCCCCGACGTGATCGTCGGGGCCACCGGCGCCGACGACGTCCGGACGGCGGTCGCCCATGCCGCCGCGCGCGGTCTGCCCGTGGGTGTGCAGGCCACCGGCCACGGCGTGCCGGCGGCGGCCGAGGGCGGTCTGCTGATCACGACGAAGCGGATGGACGGCGTACGGATCGATCCCGGGGCCCGCACGGCCACGATCGAGGCGGGGGTGCGCTGGGGGCAGGTGGTCGAGGCCGCCGGGCCGCACGGCCTCGCACCGCTGAACGGTTCGTCGCCGGGTGTCGGCGCCGTCTCGTACACCCTGGGCGGTGGACTGTGCCTGCTGGCGCGGGAGTTCGGCTACGCCGCCGATCATGTGCGGGCCCTGGACGTGGTCACCGCCGATGCCCGGCTACGGCGGGTGACCCCGGACAGCGACCCCGAGCTGTTCTGGGCGCTGCTCGGCGGCGGGCACAACTTCGGTGTGGTGACGGCACTTGAGACGGGGCTGGTGCCGGTGGCGCGGCTGTACGGCGGGGCGCTGCTCTTCGACGGCGAACTGCGCGACGACGTCGTGGGCACGTATCTGGAGTGGCTCCGGACCGTGCCCGACACCATGACCTCGACACTCGCCGTCATGGTGTACCCGGACATGGAGGAGCTGCCGCCGTTCCTGCGGGGCCGGTACACCCTGTCCATCCGCGTCGCGTTCACCGGTGACGAGGCGGAGGGCGAGCGGCTGGTGGCGCCGCTGCGGGCGATCGGGCCGACGATCACGGACTCGCTGCGGGAGATGCCGTACACCGACTCGGCCACGATCCACAGCGATCCGGAGCAGCCGCACGCGTACTGGGGGGACGGGGCGATGCTGTCGGGGCTCGACGCGGGGACGCTGACGGAGCTGCTGGAGCTGACGGGGCCCGCCGCGCCGATGATGTGCGTCGTCCAACTCAACCCGCTGGGTGGGGCATTGGCGAGGCAGCCGGCGGTGCCCAACTGCGTCCCGTACCGCGACGCGGCCTTTGTGATCAGGGGGTTGTCGCCGCTGACCGGTCCGGATCTGGGGGCGGTACGGGAGTTGTACGGGAGGTTCTTCGGCAGGCTGGCACCGGTGACCCTGGGCCGTTCGCTCAACTCCGTGTTCGCCGACGGCGCCAGGACGGAGGGGCTGTACGACACGGAGACGGCTCGCCGGCTCGCCGGGCTCAAGGCCCACTACGACCCGGCGAACCTGTTCCGTCGCAACTACAACATCCGTCCGGCCAACTAGGCGGTGTCCGGGCGATCTTGTCGGACAGCCCGGGGAGAGCGCCCGGCCAGGGCCGGGTGTTCGGTCAGTCCTGGCGGCCGATGAGCTTCCAGGAGGCGGGCAGCAGGCCCATCGCCAGCGCGGCCTTGAGGGCGTCACCGAGCAGGAACGGGGTGAGTCCGGCGGCCAGGGCCGCGCTCAGCGACAGGTCGGCGGCGACCGCGAGATACGGCACGCCGACCGCGTAGATGATGACGGAGCCGAGCACCATCGTCCCCGCGGTGCGCGGGACGGACCGGTCGCCGCCGCGCCGGGCGAGCGAGCCCACGACCGTGGCGGCGAGGAGCATCCCGAGCACATAGCCGAAGGAGGCGCCGCCGGGGCCCGACGATCCCTCGGAGAACCACGGCATGCCGGCCATGCCGACGAGGGTGTAGACGGCGAGCGCGAGGAAGCCGCGGCGGGCGCCGAGCGCGGTGCCGACGAGCAGCGCGGCGAAGGTCTGGCCGGTGACCGGAACCGGGGAGCCGGGGACCGGGACGGCGATCTGTGCCGCGATACCGGTGAGCGCCGCGCCGCCGAGTACGAGCGCGGTGTCGACCGCGTACCGGTTCCGGGCGACGGGGAGCAGATCGGCGAGAACCGCTCCGGTACGAGTGGTGGCGGCAGCAGTGCTCATCGGGACTCCGCGAGGTGAGGACAGGTGTGTGGGCAGGGGAACAGGCTGACGGTAGCCCACCGCCGTACGCCGGGACATGGGTGACCGAGCACAACACGGCGGCGTGGGTGATGGTGGACTTCCGACAACTGGGGCTCTCCATGCGGTCGATGGGCGTGACGCTTGTCACGGAATTCGCTCAGGTGAGGGTCGTGAAGCCTCGACGGAGATCATTTTGCGTGGCGGGGCGACCGTCGAGCAGACTGTGACTTCCCACCAAAGGGGCGACCGGGTCCGGCTCTCCCCTCGTCCCCCTCGTCCCCCGTCCGTCAGTGAACAGGCACCCCCATGGCACCCCCCACGCCTCTCCCCCCTTCCACCACCTCCGCCGCCTCCACCGCGCCCCGCCCCGACTCGGCGCTCACGCACGGACTCAAGCAGCGCCATCTGTCGATGATCGCGCTCGGCGGTGTGATCGGCGCCGGGCTGTTCGTCGGCTCGGGCGCGGGCATCGCCGCCGCCGGTCCGTCGATCGTCGTCGCGTACGGCGTCTCCGGACTGCTCGTCATGCTGGTGATGCGCATGCTCGGCGAGATGTCGGCGGCGAACCCGGCGTCCGGTTCCTTCTCCGTCCACGCGGAGCGGGCGATCGGCCCGTGGGCCGGCTTCACCGCCGGGTGGGCCTTCTGGGTGCTGCTCTGTGTGGCGGTGGGACTTGAGGGGATCGGCGCGGCGCAGATCGTCTCCGGCTGGCTGCCCGGCACGCCGGAGTGGGCCTGGGTG
The DNA here is from genome assembly GCF_042667665.1 of Streptomyces sp. NPDC057307. Lineage (NCBI taxonomy): Bacteria > Bacillati > Actinomycetota > Actinomycetes > Kitasatosporales > Streptomycetaceae > Streptomyces > Streptomyces sp. NPDC057307. Next base: position 3,531 of record NZ_JBHUZM010000100.1, read on the forward strand.
GCGGGCTTCATGCTGGTCTTCCTCGGCACGAATCTCGCGGCTGTGCGGAACTTCGGCGAGTTCGAGTTCTGGTTCGCCTCCCTCAAGGTCGCCGCGATCGCGCTGTTCCTGGTGCTCGGCGTGCTCGCGATCCTCGGCGTCCTGCCCGACACCGACGCGCCCGGCACCACCAATCTGACCGGCGGCGGCGGTTTCCTGCCGAACGGCTCGGAGGGGCTGGTGATCGGCCTGTTGGCCTCCGTCTTCGCGTACGGGGGTCTGGAGACGGTCACCATCGCGGCCGCCGAGTCGGAGAACCCGGTCCAAGGCGTCGCGAGGGCGGTGCGTACGGCGATGTGGCGCATCGCGCTCTTCTACGTCGGCTCGATGGCGGTCATCGTCACGCTGGTGCCGTGGGACGACCCGAAGATGGTCGAGAAGGGCTCCGGCCCGTACGTCGCGATGCTCGACCGCCTCGCCATCCCCGGCGCGGGCCAGATCATGAACGTCGTCGTACTGGTGGCGCTGCTGTCGGCGATGAACGCGAACATCTACGGCGCTTCGCGCATGGCCCGCTCACTGGTCGTGCGCGGTCAGGGCCCCAGGGTGCTCGGCAGGGTGACGTCGGGCGTCCCGCGCAACGCGGTGCTCGCGTCGTCCGTCTTCGGTTTCCTCTGCGTACTGCTGAGTTACTGGCGCCCGGACGACATCTTCGCCTGGCTGTTGAACATGACAGGCGCGGTGATCCTCGTCGTCTGGGCGTTCATCGCGGTCTCCCAACTGGTGCTGCGCCGCCGCACGGAGCGCGACGACCCCTCGAAACTGGTCGTAAGGATGTGGCTGTTCCCGGCACTGACGTGGCTGGCGCTCGCGGGGATGGCGGCGATATTCGTCCTGATGCTCCGTCAACCCGGCACGCGCGACCAGCTGTTGGCGACGGGGCTGCTGACGCTGGGGCTGGCGACGATCGGTGTCGTACGGCAGAGGCGGGCGGCGGCGTCATCGTCGGGCGGGTGACGGCGTCGGGAAGGTGACGGCCGGGGGCGTCGCCCCCGGCCGGGGTCCTCAGCGCACGTGGGAGCAGTCGGAATCAGGGTCCCGCGCGACGGCGATCACGTCGTCGAGCCGGTCGCGCACAGCGAGCAGGTCGGTGATCCGCCGGTCGATGCGGACCCGCTCGGTCACCAGTTGGTCCAGGAGTTGCGGGGGCGCTTCGTCCGAACCCGAGTCCACGCACGGCAGCACGTCGCGGACCACTCTGCTCGACAGGCCCGCGGCGTACAGCTGTTGGATCAGCCGGACCCGGCCGACGGCGGTGTCGGGGTAGTGCCGCTGGCCGCCGGGACTGCGGAGCGCCGGAAGCAGTTCCTGCTGCTCGTAGTAGCGCAGCGCCCGGACGCTCACTCCCGCCTTGTCGGCGACCTCACCGATGCGCACCGGTCCTCCTCCGCCCGGGCGGCGCGCCGCCCGATTTGCACCTGACACTGACGTCAGCTTTTAGCCTAATGGGCGTCGGCACCGGCCGGACATTCACCCCACCGATCTCACCAACGGCCGGTTCAGGCCGCGTGGAAAGGCAGAGCGTCATGCGCGCAGTCCGCTATCACGAGTACGGCAGTGTGGAGACCCTCGTGGTCGAGCAGGCGCCGGACCCGCACCCCGGGCCCGGCGAGATCCGTGTCCGCGTCGCGGCGGCCAGTGTCAATCCCATCGACTGGAAGATGCGTTCCGGTGCGCTACGCGAGGTGCTTCCCGTGGACCTGCCCGCGATTCCCGGGCGTGATGTCGTCGGCGTGGTCGACGAGACCGGTGAGGGCGTACAGGGGGTGAGCGTCGGCGACAGTGTCTTCGGGCTGGGCGGCGTCACCGGCGCGACAGCGGAACTGGCCGTCCTCTCGGCCTGGGCCCCCGCACCCGCCAACTGGACCGACGAGGAGGCCGCCGGCGCCGGTCTGGCGTCCGTGACCGCGATGGGCGGGCTGAAGGCGCTCGGGCCCCTGCCGGGGCGCACCCTGCTCGTCGAGGGCGCCTCCGGAGGCGTGGGCAGCGCCGCGGTCGAGATCGCGGTGGCTCGGGGCGCCACCGTGATCGGAACGGCCAGCGAGCGCAACCACGCGTTCCTCACCTCTCTCGGTGCCGTACCCACCACGTACGGCAGCGGCCTCGCGGAGCGCCTCGCCACCCTGGCTCCGGGCGGTGTCGACATCGCGCTCGACACCGCGGCCTCCGGGTCCCTGGACGATCTCGTCGCGATCGTGGGCGATCCCGCTCGTGTGTCGACGATCGCCGACCACGCCAACGCGCACCGTCTGGGTGTGCACCTGGCCAACGCGGAGAACGACTCCACGCTCCTCGCCGAAGCGGCCGAACTCGGCCGGCAGGGCCGCTACACACCGCGCGTCGAGCGGACCTACCCGCTCGACCAGACCGCGGAGGCGCACGCGTACGCAGAACGCGGACGCACCCGGGGCAAGATCGTGGTCACCATCTGAGCCTGTCCCACTGTTCGGGGCTTCCCGCGGCTTCGGCCGCGGGGAGCCAGGGCGCGTAAGAGGATTCGGCCGCCGGACAGAGCTCAGTCGAGCGCGGCGAGCGCGGCCCGGAGTCCGTCGAGTTCCTCGCGCGCGAGGTCGGGGAGCGTCCGCTCCTCGGCGGGCTCGCACCATCGCGCGTACGCGGAGTGGAAGGCGCGGACCCCGAGCTCGGCGGCGACGCCCGCCACCGGCTCCGGCACCTCGCGCTTGCGCAGGGCCTCGCCCATCGCCGCCGCGAGGCTCGCCCGCTTGAACACCGAGCGCTCCCGCAGTTCGGCGTTGTCCGCGATGACCCGCTGCAGCCGCGGGCCGAACTCGCGCTGTTCGGGAGTGAACGAGGCCGTCAGCGCGTCGAGGCCGGCGGCGACGGCCCGTAGCGGCGTGGCCCCCTCGGGCGCCTCGGCGATCCCCTCCGCGAGCAGCCGGCCGTGGACCTCCTGGCCGGCGAAGAGCACCTCGCGCTTGTCGCGGAACTGCCGGAAGAAGGTGGTCTTGGTCAGCCCCGCCCGCTCGGCGATCTGGGCGACCGCGGTGCTGTCGTAGCCCTGTTCGGCGAACAGGTCGATCGCGGCGCGCACCAGACGCTCACGCGTGTTCGGTTCCCATCGAGCCATGCCGCACAGCCTATGTGATGTGACTCGGTACCGTCACTCTGCTACGGTGATGTTACTGAGTCACATCACTCTCCGCAGGGAGCTGACCATGCGCGTTTTCGTCACCGGTGCCAGCGGCTACATCGCCTCGGCCGTCATCCCCGAACTCCAGCAGGCCGGCCACGACGTCGTCGGCCTGGCCCGCTCCGAGAAGTCGGCCACCGTGGTGGAGGCCCTGGGCGCCGAGGTACGCCGCGGCGACCTGAGCGACCTGGACAATCTGCGCGCGGCGGCGGCCGACGCGGACGCGGTCGTCCATCTCGCGTTCAACCACGAGTCCATCGCCGTGGGAAAGTTCGCCGAGGCGGCGGCGACCGACCTCACCGTCGTACGGGCCTTCGGCGAGGTGCTGGCCGGCACCGGCAAGACGCTCGTCGGCGTCGGCGCGAACCCCACCGGCGACCCGGACCACGACTCGGCGATCAACGCCAACCCGCGCTCCGTCGTCTCCCGCGAGATCGCCGGCCTCACCGAACGCGGCGTGCGGACCATCCTCGTCGCCGTCCCGTCGGTCACCCACAGCTCACGGGACACGACCGGATTCGTCCCGCAGCTGATCCGGATCGCCCGCGCCACGGGCGTATCGGGCTACCTCGGCGACGGCACCAACCGCTGGCCGGCCGCCCACGTCCTGGACATCGGCCGGCTCTACCGGCTGGCACTGGACAAGGCCCCGGCCGGAGCGGAGCTGTACGGCGCCGCCGAGGAGGGCGTCCCGGTCCGCCGGATCGCCGAGTCGATCGGCCGTCACCTGGGCATCGAGACGAAGAGCGTTCCGGCCGACTCGGCCGCCGAGCACTTCGCGGCCTTCCCGTTCATGGCCCTCGACCTCACGATGTCCAGCGCCGGGACGCGCGAGCTGCTGAACTGGGAGCCGAGCCACCCGGGCCTGCTCGCCGACCTCGACGAGGGCCACTACTTCACCACCGGCTGACGCCGACGCGACCGGCACCCGCCCGTGTCGGATTCCTACTGACTCCGCCGGCCGAGGACACAGAACTCGTTGCCCTCGGGATCCGCCAGCACGACCCACGACTGATCGCCCTGGCCGATGTCGACCCGCTTGGCGCCATGGGCCACCAGACGAGCGACCTCGGCGTCCTGGTCGTCGGGCCGGAAGTCGAGATGCAGGCGGCTCTTGGTCTTCTTGATCTCGTCGATCTTGACGAAGTCCAGCCCCGGCAGGCGATCCGGCGCCGGGCGGATCTCGAACTCGTCGTCCGAGGTGTGGACCACCACCCAACCGAGAGCCGTGGCCCACCACTGCCCCAAGGCGGCCGGGTCCAGCGAGTGCACGATTACCTGTTCCCATTCCAAGGTCATCCGCCGATCCTAGACCCGCCGGTTCTCCGCAGCGATCAGGGCCTTTCCGTCGCCGACGACGTTGTCCGGGCCATCGAGCCACACCCGTTGCCCGTCCCGCGCATCGACCGACAGGCCGAACCGGGAGCGCTCCGGCTTTTCCAACTCATGCCAACCAAGGAACGCCGCCCGCGTCTCGCCCCAGAGCGCGCGGGGGCCGTACTGCTCCACCTCGTACGTCTCAGCGTCGGGGGCGTAGTCGACGGTCGCCCATGACTTCCGGTCGTCGGAGAAGACCCACAGGGTGGCCTCGCCGCTGCCGTCGTCCGAGTCACACCAGCGGTACCACGCGTCGGTGACGCTCAGCCCGATGAAGAACGCGGGATCGTCCTGGATCACGTTCTGCGGCGCGATGTCGGTACTGCTCCTCTCCCCCTCCTCCTGGTGATACAGATCCCTGACGCGCCCGGCCCCCGCCCGCTGCGTGCGGTCCCACATGAAGGCCGGGTAACCCGAGAACGCCCCTTGGGCCTTCCCCTCCACCACATCCAGCGTCGCGTAAGAGCCGTTGAAGAAGCTGCTGCCCCACGGAGTGACGATCCGCCCGTTCGGACACTGCTCCAACCACGCCAACGGGACCTCGCGCACGGTGCAGGTGCAGATGACGCGGTCGTACGGTGCACCTCGCTGATGCCCGTCGCGGCCGTTGCCGAGAACTGTGGTCGGGTGGAACCCCGCCCGCTTCAGGTTCTCCCTGGCTGTGGACAGGACCGCCGCGTCCAACTCGACGCTGGTCACGTTGGCTTCGCCCAGTCTGTGGGACAGCCAGGCGGCGTTGTAGCCGGTACCGGTGCCGATCTCCAGAACTCGCTGCTCGTCCCGCACATCGAGCAGGCTCAACATTTCAAGCATGATCGACGGCATGGAAGAGGACGACGTGGACAATCGGAACGCGCCTTCCGGCGTCCCCTCCCCGTCATTCACCTGAGTGACGACGGGGGCGTCCGAGTAGACCGCTCGCAGCCAACTCTCGGGGTCAGTGGCGAAGTCGCCCCCTTCGATGACGCCGGGGATGAAGAGCCCCCGGTCCACGAAGGCCACGGTGTCCCGCCACTCAAGCGGCAACACCCCTTTGCTTCTCAGCGTTTCCGCGAGCCGCTGTCGCGTCGTCATCCGGCCTCACTTCTTCGGCGGCTCGTACGGCTTGGTCTGTCCAGGCGGCTTGTCGCGGTGGCCGTCGCTGTCGGACGTGTCGGGCTTGCCGGAGTGGTCTCCGCCCTTCTTACCCATGATCTCCCTCGCCTCCTGCTGACTCCGTTACGCCAAGAACGCTACGGAGCAGGGGAGTTGCCGGTCCACGTTCTTGCATGGGCTTGCACATGGATTCATCGGAGGGAGTTGATCGCCTCCGTGATGAGAGCGCGGGCATCCGACCCGTAGACAGCCATTTCCGCCAGTTGGGAGAACGCCTTGGCGTAAGTCGTGATCTCGCTCGGAGCCGACACGTTCACGGCAGCGGTGAGAAGTTCGACGCTCGCCCGGTGGTCGTCGAACAAGTAGAACGCCTCCAGGGGCCAGACACGCCGCTCGGCGGAGAACGGGATGATGCCGAGGCTCACATTCGGAAGCGCCATCACCGCGAGCAGGTAGCCCATCTGGCCGGCCATCATGTCGGCGTCGCCGATGCGGTAACGAAGCACGGTCTCTTCCATGAGCAACGCGAAGCGGTGGCCGCCCTCATGGAGGACATGCGACCGTTCGATGCGCGAGGCCGCGGCATCGGATGAGTCGTCCGGGGTGTCTTGGAAGGTCGCGATCGTGGAGAGCAGAGCAGTCGCGTACGCCTCGGTCTGAAGCATGCCGGGCACGACGTTCGAGCAGTACACCCGGAAGTGCCGCGTCGCTTCGTACAGGGGGACAACTTCCTCCTGTGCCCGGCGCATCCCGTGCCGGTGCAGCTTCTTCCAGTGCACGTACATCTGGTCGGCCTGGCGGTTCGCGGCCACGAGATCCGCGGTTTGATCCTCCGCGCCGCACGCTTCGCACCATGCGCGGATGTCGGCGTCCGAGGCGGGCGTCTTCGCCCGCTCGATACGTGACGACTTCGCGGGGCTCCAGCCGCAACGAAGGGCCAGGTCGTGCCCGGTCAGCTCCGCGTCTCTTCGTAGCTCCCCGAGACGGGCGGCGAGGACTTCGCGGGCGGCCTGAGCACTGGACGAGGGTGACGCGGACATGAGTTGGCTCTTCCGTGTTTCGCTCGGTCAGACCGAGTACTTCTCGTGCGGGACGCCTCGCTCCCACACGGCCTCGAACGCGCCGGACGCCAACCGCGCCACTGCCGGCTCGGTGCGGACCTCCCAACCCGGTTCGGACCAGTTGCCGTCACCCGAGAAGTGGTTGAAGAGCACGGTCTCACCGTCGAACACCCAGCAGTCGTTTCCGGGCAGAGCGATGTCGGACGCCTGCCGCCGGGGCAGCCAGTGGACTCGCTCCCCGGCCTGGACGTTGACCACGGTGCCGGCGTGCTCGTACCGGATGTAGTCGGTGACCGGTTCGGAGACGACACGGGCGCGACGGACCACAACGCCTCGGGCTACGGTGCTCCGGATCAGCTCGACCCAAGGCGTCCAGTACTCGGAAGCAGGGTCCACGTCACGTTGCCCCGTACGCTTCCAGCTCTGGAAGTCCTCGGCTTCATCGCCTACGCCGTACGAGTCGCGCATCTCCAAGTGCACGGCCGAGTGCCGTGCGGCCGCCAGCAGTTCATTGAAGCCCGGCTCGTTCTGCGACATCACACGCCTCCCTGAGCATCGGCACCATGCGGGCCGGAATCCGAATCACGGCCTCGTGCGCGGGAACACCCGGCGCATGCCCTGGGGCCTCGAACGCAGCGCACTCCGCCTCCAGCCTCTCGTCCGGCTTCCAGCCCTGAAGCACCCTCCGGGTGTCGAGTGGCTTACGCCAACTTGCACGAGCTTCCCGGTGACAGGTCTTCAGCGTCAAGAGCACGGGAGCACCAGCGCGAGCTGAACGCGGCTGAAGAACTCGCCCAACCGGCCCGACGAAGACCACTCGTGCCTTCCCCTCGGCCCCATCAGGAGTCTCCGGCGTCCGCCACGTTGGACACCATCCTGCGCAGGACCTTCAGCGCGGCCACGTACTCCTCGTCGCTGATGCCCTCGTGGACCACGGTGCGCACCTCGGTCACCAGTTCGCGCAGTCGTACCCGGGCGGCCTCCCCGGCTTCGGTGAGGTGCAGGCGGTGGTCGGTGTCGGGGTGCAGCCAGCCGCGGTGGGTCAGTTGGTCGACGACCCGGCCGATCTCGTGCGGGCCGTCCGCGAGAGGTGTCAGCTGGCTGACGACCTCCTCGCGGCTCGGCGCCAAGGGCCCACCGTTCAGGCGGTTCAGCACCCAGTACTGCGGCTGCGTGACGTCGATCCTGGCCATGGCATCACGCAGCTGCCGGGTGACGGCCTCATGGGCGAGGCCGCTCCAGTACCCGATGGGCTGGGTGGCCAACATGTCGTCGGTGGCGGCCGGATCGGCCGGCGCCTGATCGGTGGCGGTATCGGTCGGCGGTTTCATGATCCGACGGTAGCGCTCGCCTCGACGCTTGCTGTACGCGAGAGGGCCCGTCCTCGGACGAGATCGGGCCCTCTTGATGCGGCGGCGCTACGGTCGCTTGAACTCGCCGTCCTGCACGCCGCCTTCGAACGCCGCCCACTCGCCGGACGTGAAGACCAGCGCGGGGCCGTTGCCCCTGTCCTTGCTGTCGCGCATGGCCACGCGGCCGTCGCCGAGAAACGCGACCTCGACGCAGTTGGCTTGGCCGTTGCTGCGGCTGCTCTTGCGCCAGACCGCACCTGCCAGGTCGGCACTGTTCACTTGCTTAGCTCCCTCGCTGCTTGCTTGAGGAGGCTCGTACTCCCTGCTTCGTCAAGTGCCGAGCCCCAGATGGACTCGAACGCTCCGTCGTAGCGCTCGATCTCGTTGGGTTTGTCGAGGTAGAGCGCTCCGGTGAAGCCCTCTACGTAAACGGTGGGCGGTTCGGTGTCCCGACCGTCACCAGTGACCGGGAAGCGCATCGTGATGAACGGCCCGGACATGATCCCGGCGTGCAAGCCGGCCGAGTACGGCACGACACGAACGGACACATTGGCCAGGCCGTTCAAGTCAACCAGCCGATCAAGCTGATCCGCCATAACTTTTTCGCCACCGATGGGACGGCGAAGGATGGCCTCGTTGAGCGCGACGTCCACCGTGGGCGCTGCAGTCACTCGGGTCAGCAGCGTTTGGCGAGCGATACGTACATGAACGCGTCGCTCAATCTCCTCCTCGCTGACGCCGGGATTGTCCGCCTGGACAAGCGTGCGTGCGTAGTCCTCGGTTTGCAGTAGGCCAGGCACAAGTTCTGATTCGTACCAGGCGAGTCGTGAGGTCGCTTCTTCCAGCCCGATGTAGAGGTCGAAGCCCTCCGGGATCACATCACCGTACGAGTGCCACCAACCGCGCCCCTTCGTCTCCTTGGCGAGGCCCATCAAGCCTTCGGTCAGCTCCGGCGGCGCGCCGTACACCTTGCACATCGCTTCGACGTCGAGGCTGCGAAGTGACGTCTGGCCTGTCTCGATGCGCCAGATCTTCGGCTCCGACCACTCCAGTTCCTTGGCTGCCGCCCTCACCGTGAACCGCGCCTGGTTGCGCAACTCGCGCAGGTGTCGACCGAGTTGCCGACGCGGCACCGTCGAGCCCGTGGTTTGTACGGTCACGCGCACACCACCTTCCTTCAATACGGAACACCCTTACATCCGAAACGTAAGCCCCGTAGTCCTCGATCCGCAATGTCAGACATTCATTCGATGAATACTGTTCGAATCTCAAGAAATGTAGTCTTGCATAACCGGCCTTTACAGTGCTTCACTCGCTAACCCAAGGGATCGCCGCGACCACCCTCCGTGATCGCAGGCATAGCGAGGGAGTGCGCGCTGTGAATCCGCTGATCTACGGATACGTACGGGCGTTGCCCGGACTGAGCAACCAGGACATCGACCGGTTACGCGCGGACATCGCCGCGTTCGCCCACCGCCGGGGCTTCGCGCCGCCGCACGTCTTCACCGAGCACACCTGGACCCGCGTCTCCGCCTGGGAAGCACTCGTCACCGCCTGCCGATGGACCCGCACCCGCAACGTGGTCGTGCCGTCCTGGCAGCACCTCAACACCCAGCACTCCCTCAGCGCCGCCGCTCAGCAGACCTTGCAGGACGCCATCCGCGGGCAGGTGTGGTTCGCCTCCGCCGTCATCCGAACCGGAGAAGCATCGTGAACGAGACGACCGACCAACCCGCGCCGGCCTACGGATACCTGCGCGCGTTCTCCGCCGCGGGCCACCGCGAGGCACCCGCGCTGGAGCAGGACATGAAGCGCTTCGCGCACGAACACGGCCTGCGACTCATCGCCGTCCAGCGCGAGTTCGCGTACGGCAAGCTCGACGCGTTCACCGCCCTGGTCGACACCCTGCGGCGCACCGGTGTGCGGGACGTGCTCGTGCCGTCGCTCGACCACCTCGGACAGAGCGGCGCCCTGCAACGCGTACTGCTATCGCGGCTGGAATCCAGTCTGCACGCGACCGTGCACACCCTCGATGCCTCGTAGCGCCGTGCCGCTCCTCCGCGCCTGGGACCGACTGCCCCTCGTCGCCCTGCCCACCGCCGTGAGCTGCGCCCGCGCGTTCGCCGCGTGCACCCTGCGCTGGTGGGGAGCCGCCCACGTCATGGACGACGCGCTGCTCGTCGTCTCCGAACTGGTCACCAACGCCGTCAAAGCCACCGGGCCACCAACTCCCCTGCCCACGTGGACAGATGTCACCGCGCTGCACATCCTCGGCGTACAGCTCCGCGTCGACGGGCCGAGTCTGTACGTCGAGGTGTGGGACAGCGGCCGCGAAGTCCTCGCCGCCAGGACACCCACCCTCGATGACGAGGGCGGGCGCGGACTGCTGCTCGTCCAGACACTCGCCACACGATGGGGCACCTACCGGCCGCCTGCCGGTGGCAAGGTCGTGTGGGCCGAGTTGGCCCTGTCCGCCGAGCCCGCACTCGCCAGGCGCGTACTGCCACTTCGCGTCCCGCCACACATCCGCGTGCCCGCCGGCAAGGCCAGGGAGCGGGTCGAGACCGCCCTCATGCAGCGCGTGCTGGACGGGCTGCGCGCACTGGACTGACGGGAGCGGCCACCGCCCATTCCGTGATCGGTACGACAACGGCCGCTCAGGCGGTCGGCAGGCCCAGAGCGCGCAGGGTGCCGGGCGGCACTTCGAGGCTTTCGAGTTCGTGGGCGAGGCGCAGCGCCTGGTCCGCCACGGCGAGTTCGCGAGGTGTCTCGGGGATCGTGTCGCCGAGGCCGCGCAGGTGCTCCGCGATCTCGCGCCAGGAGTAGAAGACCGTCGCCCCCGGCGGACCGGGCAGCGGCTCCGGGAATCCTGGCAGTGCCGCGAGTGACTCCTCGCTACGGTCGCAGCGCTGCGCCGCCTCCCCCAGGGTCACCGTGTCGTCGTGGCGGACGCCGACGGCGCGCAGGCCCGGGATGAGCCGGATGTCATGGGCCACTTGGGCGACCGCGTCGAGGAGCGAGGGCGCCTCGATGTCGCAGGACAGCTCGCTCAGTTCGGCGGGGTCCGGGTGGTGCGCGTACTGGTCGGGATCTTCAGGGCCGAGGCTGTACGACACAGATCCGTCGGCGAAGGCATCGCTGTGGTCGAAAGCATCGGCCTGCTCGGGCGTGAGCGGTTGGTTGAGGCGGAGAACGAAACTCCATTCGGACACGGAACACTCCCTATCTCGGTGTCGCCCCTTGGAGATCGGCCTCGGGCCGAACCCAGAGCTACGGCCCACACGGCACGTTCAACGACAGCAGCGCCGTGGAGTTGCCCGTCAGGCGGATCTCGCTCACCGCCGCGTTCCGCAGGCCCGGGAACACCCGGCGGTAGTCGCTCAGCGGGATCGACAGCAGGTCGCAGAGCACCAGTCGCAGCAGGGTGTTGTGGGCGACGACCAGGACCCGGCCGCCCTCGTGCGCCGTCGCGATGCGGCGGAGCGCGGCCGTTCCCCGGGTCGCGGCGGCGCGGGGGTCCTCCGCGGCCGGGAAGGGGTTCACCACCGGGTCGGCGCGGAAGGCCGCCACCGCCGTCGGGTCCGTCGCCTCGAACTCCGCCAGCGTGCGGCCCTCCATCACCCCGAAGTCGCATTCGCGCAGGTCGTGTTCGCGTTCCGGTACGAGGCCGAGCGCCCGGCAGGCGGGTTCGGCCGTGACGATCGCGCGCGGCACCGTCGAGGTCCACACCGCGTCGATCGCCGGCCCCTGCCGCCCGGCCCACTCCCCCAGCCGCGCCGCCTGGGCCCGGCCCTCGTCGGTGAGGCCGACGTCGCTCACGCCCGCGTAGCGGTTCTCGGCGTGCCAGAGCGTCTGGCCGTGGCGGGCCAGCAGCAGGGTCGTACTCACGGAGTCTCCAAGGCGTCGGCGCGGGTGCGCGCGTGGGTGGCGACGGGCGCCGGGAGCCAGCCGCGACGTTCCAGTTCGTCCACCATCCTCAGGTACGGCTCCAGGAAGCGCGCGGTACGCGCCGGGTCGGGGCGCAGGACATGGCTGAGGCCGACCATGCGCTTGGCCGCGTCCGCGAGGGTGGGGGCGGCGCCGGCGCCGTACGCGGCGAGGACCGCCATCCCGAGCGCCGGTTCGCTGTGGCGGGGGATGTGGACGCCGCGGCCGAGGATGTCCGTACGGAGTTGGTTCCAGTACGCGCTCCGCGAGCCGCCGCCGGTGAAGGTGAGCGGGCCGTGCTGCGGGGCGCCGAGGTGGTCCAGGTAGTCGAGGCAGAGCCGTTCGGTGTGGCCGACGCCCTGGAGGAGCGCCGCCCAGTGGTCGGCGTCGGAGCCAGGTTCGCCGAGCAGGAGGGGCGTGGCGTCGGGGGCGAGGAAGGGGAACCGTTCGCCGCGCGAGACCAGTGGGTAGGCGAGCGCGGTCGACGGTTCGTGCGCGGGCGCGAGGGTGTCGAGGTGCGCCGGGTCCGCGTCGGGGAAGGCGCGGGACAGTGCGCCCGCGCCGACGCCGGAGGCGCCGCCGGGCAGCCAACTGCCGTCCGGGGCACGGTGGTTGTAGACCACGCCGGTGTCGTCGTGGACGGGCTCGGCGGTGACGCCCTTCAGGACGAGCGTCGTGCCGAGCACCGAGTTCCAGGAGCCGACGCTCAGTGAGCCCGAAGCGATCTGGGCCGCGCAGCCGTCGGTCATCCCCGCGATCACGGGGGTGCCGGCGGGAATGCCGGTGGCCGCCTCGCCCTCGGCGCCGACCTCACCGAGCCGGGTGCCCGGGCGTACGACCTCCGGGAAGAGGTCCCGGTCCAGACCCAAGGCGCCCAGCTTTTCGTGGGGCCAGGTGTCGGTCGTCAGGTCGTAGCCCGTCTTCAACGCGTGGCTGGAGTCCGTGGCGGTACGGCGGCCGACCAGGCGGGAGACGATGAGATCCGGCTGGTGGGTGAGGCGTACGCCGGCGGTCGCGGGATGCCGGCGCAGCAGCCACATCGCCTTCGGCAGCGCCCACGTCGGCTGGACACCCAGCCCCCGTTCGCGCGCCAGCGCGGTCTCGGCGGTCGCGCGCCCGTCGTCGTACATCAGACCGGGCGTGAGCGGACGGCCCGTGTCGGCGGTGAGCAGGACCGTGCCGGAGGTGCCGCACACCGCGAGCGCGCCGACCGGACCGGCGGGGCGGTCCCGCAGGGCTTCGCCGATCGCCGTGCGGGCCGCCTCCCACCAGTCGTCCGGCGACTGCTCGTGCCGTACCCCGTCACGGCTGCCGCCGAGCGGGGCCGCGCCGTTGCCGAGCATGGTCCCGTCGTCCCCGACGAGCACCGCACGGACGCTCTGTGTACCGAGATCGATACCCATCCACATATCGGCTCCCTCTGTGAAGTTCTCACTCTGCACCGAGACTTTGCGATGCGCGAGGGATTGACGCGCAACTACCGGTGTTCCAAGCTCTGTTAACCACTCGAAGGAACGCGTTATCGGGCCGGACCGTGGAGGTCACGGATGGACATGCACGGGCACCTCGGGCACGACCGGCGGCGATTTCTCGCGCTCACGGCGGCGGCGTCGTCCGTTCCGCTGCTGAGCGCCTGCGGGGCCGGTTTCGGCGGCGACGACAGCAAGAGCGACGGTTCGGCGGCCGACGACGTCACCGGGTCCTTCGACTGGCGGCGGCACAAGGGCACGACCGTCAAGGCGCTGCTCAACAAGCACCCGTACACGGACGCGCTGATCGCCGATCTCAAAGCCTTCACCGCGAAGACCGGCATCAAGGTCGAGTACGACGTGTTCCCCGAGGACAACTACTTCGACAAGCTGACCGTGGACCTCTCCAGCGGCCGGGCGTCGTACGACATCTTCATGCTCGGCGCCTACATGGTGTGGCAGTACGGCCCGCCGGGCTGGCTGGAGGACCTCGGTCCGTGGATGCGCAACGAGTCGGCCACCGGCGCCGAATGGGACCAGGACGACTTCCTGCCGAGCCTGCTCGAAGGCACCCAGTGGTCTCTGAAGGCCGGGACGCCGCTCGGCCAGGGCGGGCAGTACGCGCTGCCGTGGGGCTGGGAGGCCAACGTCGTCGCGTACAACACGCAGGTCTTCGACAAGCTGGGGCTGAAGCCGGCGGAGTCCTTCGACGAGCTGCGTGAACTCGCGGGCACCATCAAGCGCAAGGCGCCGGGCGCCGGTTTCGACGGGATGTACGGGGTCGCGGTGCGTGGCTCGCGGAGCTGGGCGACGATCCACCCCGGCTTCATGACGATGTTCTCCCGCTACAAGCTCAAGGACTTCACGGTCGACGGCGAGAGCCTGAAGCCCGCCATGAACTCGCCCGAGGCCATCACCTTCACCCGTGACTGGGCGGACATGGTCAAGAAGGGCGGGCCGCCGTCGTGGACGTCGTACACCTGGTACCAGTGCTCCAGCGACCTGGGCGCGAAGAAGGCGGGCATGCTCTTCGACGCGGACACCGCCGCGTACTTCCAGGCGGTCAAGGGCGCGTCGCCCGCCGCCGGGAACATCGCCTTCCATCCGGGGCCGAAGGGGCCGGACGGATCGCTGGCGACCAACATGTGGATCTGGTCGCTCGGGATGAATGCCAGGAGCAAGAAGAAGAGCGCCGCCTGGCTGTTCCTCCAGTGGGCCACCGGCAAGGAGCATCTGCGCAAGGGCGCGATCGAGTACAACCACATCGATCCGGTGCGGAAGTCGGTGAGCGACGACCCGGAGTACCGGGACAAGATGAGTGAACTCCCGGGCTTCATCGAGACGTTCGAGGCCGTCCAGGACCAGACGCGGATCCAGTTCACCCCGCAGGAGCAGTTCTTCGACGCGACCACGAGCTGGGCGTCGGCGCTCCAGGAGATCTACGGGGGCAAGAGCGCGGGGCCGGTGCTGAACGGTCTGGCGGACGATCTGGCCTCGAAGGTCGGGTGACACCCCATGTCCTCGTCGACGGAGGCCGATCACGGGGCGGCCTCATCCGACGACGCGGCCGTGGCCGGCGCCCCTGAAAAGGCGTCGGCCGCGGGACCGGGCTCGGGCGCTCCCCCGCCCGAGCTTGGCTCGGAGCGGGGCGCGGCGGGCGGCGAGGGACGGAGCGTGCCCCGGTGGCGGCGCACCCTGCGGCCGTATCTGCTCATCGTGCCCGCCCTCCTCCTGACCGGCGGGATCCTCTACCCCTTCGGACTCGGCCTGTACTACACGGTGTTCGACTTCGCGGCGAGCAAGCCGCAGCCGGACTTCGTCGGCCTGGAGAACTACCGGCGGATCTTCACCGACTCCTCCTTCTGGGACTCGGCGTGGGTGACGGTGCTGTACGCGGTCGGCGCCGCCGCCGTCGAGACGGTGCTCGGCGTCGCCGTGGCCCTGCTGCTGCACCGCTCGACGCTGGTCGGGCGGGTGCTGGAGAAGGTCCTCATCCTGCCGTTGATGATCGCGCCGGTGATCGCCGCGATCATCTGGAAGCTGATGCTGCAGCCGTCGGTCGGTGTCGTGAATTATCTGCTGCGGCCGTTCGGCCTGGGCGGCGTGCAGTGGACGGACACCCCGACGGGCGCGCTGCTGTCGTCGATCGCCGTGGATGTGTGGGTCTACACGCCGTTCGTCGCGATCCTGGCGCTCGCCGGGCTGCGCTCGCTGCCCGCCTCCCCGTTCGAGGCGGCGGCGGTCGACGGCGCGGGATGGTGGTTCACCTTCCGCAAACTGACGATGCCGATGCTGTGGCCGTACGTCCTGGTCGCCGTGATCTTCCGGTTCATGGACTCGCTGAAGGTCTTCGACATCATCTACGCCCTGACGGAGGGCGGCCCCGGCGACTCCACCGTGGTGCTCCAGATCCGCGCGTATCTGGAGGCGATCCGCTTCCAGCGCTACTCGTTCGGGCTGAGCTACATGATCGTGCTGTGGGCGGTGGTCTATCTGGCGGCGATGGTGCTGGTGCGCTATCTGGGGCGGATCCAGAACCGGGCCGCGGAGGTGCCGAAGTGACGAGAAGCCAGGCGCGTCGTCAGACAGGAACGAAGCCGAACGGCGCGGTCAGGCGGCGGGTGTTGGGGATCGCCGCCGACGGCGCCCTGATCCTCTACTTCCTCTTCGCGCTCTTCCCCGTCGCCTGGATGGTCATCCTCTCCCTGAAGCCCGCGAACGAACTGTTCAGCACCTACTTCTCCTTCACCCCGACCCTGGACTCCTACCGCACGGTGCTCGGCGCGGGCCAGGACGAGGGCGTGCCGTTCGTACGGTTCTTCCTCAACAGCCTGGTGGTGTCGCTGGGGGCGGTCGGGCTCTCCCTGGTGATCGGGCTGCCCGCCGCGTACGCCGCCGCGCGCTGGCGGTTCCGCGGCTCGGAGAATCTGATGTTCACCCTGCTGTCGTTCCGCTTCGCGCCCGAACTGACCGTGATCATCCCGCTGTTCGTGCTCTACCAGCAGCTCGGTCTCTTCGACACGTACGTCGGCATGATCTGGGTGCTGCAACTGGTCACGCTGCCGCTGATCGTATGGATCATGCGGTCGTACTTCGCCGATCTGTCACCGGAGTTGGAGCAGGCGGCGCTGCTCGACGGCTACACCCGCAAACAGGCGTTCTTCCGTGTCGCGCTGCCGCTGGTGAAGCCGGGCATCGCCGCCGTGTCGCTGCTGGCCTTCATCTTCGCGTGGAACAACTTCGTCTTCCCGCTGATCCTCACCTCGTCGGAGGCACAGACCGTGACCGTGGGCGCGCTGTCGTTCCTCGGCGGCGACCGGCCCAAGTACAACCTGACGGCCGCCGCCGCGCTGGTGTCGGTGATCCCGCCGCTGCTCCTCGCGCTGACGATCCAGCGGTATCTGGTGCGGGGGCTGTCGTTCGGGGCGGTGAAGTCATGACCCCGGCCGCGTCCGGCACCGCCTCGATCGCGCTGCGCGGCGTCCACAAGTCGTACGGGCGTAACCCCGCGCTCGACGGCATCGAACTGGACGTCGCCGAGGGCGAGTTCTTCTGTCTGCTCGGGCCTTCCGGCGCGGGCAAGACGACCACGCTCAAGACCGTCGCCGGTCTGGAGGAGCCCGACTCCGGCACCGTCGAGCTGGGCGGCCGGGACATGACCGGCGTCGAGCCGTACGACCGGGGCGTGGCCATGTGCTTCGAGTCGTACGCGCTCTATCCGCACCGCTCCGCCTACGACAACCTCGCCTCGCCGCTGCGCTCACCCAAGTACCGGCTGCCGGCCGCCGAGGCCCGCGTCCGGATCCAGGAGATCGCCGAACTCCTCGGTATCGAGCAGCTGTTGGAGCGGCCGGTCGGCGCGCTGTCGAACGGGCAGCGGCAGCGGGTGGCGCTCGGCCGGGTGCTCGTACGGCCCGCCCGCGCGTTCCTCCTCGACGAGCCGCTCTCCCACCTCGACGCCAAACTCCGCCAGGCGATGCGCGCCGAATTGAAGGCCATCGGCGACGTCCGGCACACCACGACGCTGTATGTCACGCACGACTCGGTGGAGGCGCTGGCGCTCGGTGACCGGATCGGGGTGATCAGGGACGGGCGGATCGTCCAGACCGGGACCCGGGAGGACATCTGGCACCGGCCGTACGACACGTTCGTCGCCGGCGCCTTCGGGCGTCCGCTGATCAATCTGCTGCCGGGGACGGTCACCGCGGACGGGCACTTCGGGTCGGCGGAGGGCGGCTTCGAGCTGGCGGTGGACGTACCGGCGGCGCCGGGCACGGCGGTGCGGCTGGGTGTACGGCCGAGGGACATCACCCTGGGCGAGGAGAGCGGCGCGCTTGAGCTGACCGGCACCGTCTATGTCACCGAGGTACTCGGCCGCGCCACCGAGGTCACCGTCCGGCTCGGCTCCCGGCAACTGTCGCTCGTCGCCCCGCGCGCCGCCGCGGCCGGTCTGCGCGTGGACGACCCCGTGCGGCTCTCCGTCCGGCCTGAGAACCTGCTCCTGTTCGAGGCCGACCGGCCGGAGCGTCCAGGACGAAGGATCAGCGCATGAGCACCCAGCAGCAACGCGGCCCCGCCCCGCGCCAGGCGGCGATAGCCGAGTACGTCCTCGCCCAGGGTGAGGGCACCGCCGCCGAGCTGGCGACACGCTTCGACGTCAGTCTGATGACCATCCACCGGGACCTGGACGAACTCGAACGGCAGGGAATCGTCAGGAAGTTCAGGGGCGGCGTGACCGCCCAGCCGTCCGGCGTGTTCGAGTCGAACGTCGCCTTCCGGCTCAAGGCCATGCACGAGGAGAAGGCGGCGGTCGCGCGGCACGCGCTGACCCTGATCGAGCCCGGCATGGCGGTGATGCTGGACGACTCGACCTCCACCCTGCAGATAGCGCGCCGGCTCGGCTCCATCACCCCGCTCACCGTCGTCACCAACTTCCTGGAGGCGATCAACCTGCTCTCCGGGGAGCGCGGTATCCATCTGATGGCGCTCGGCGGCGACTACGACCCCCTGCACTCCTCCTTCCTCGGCGTCAGTTGCGTCGAGGCCGTGCAGTCCCTCCAGGTCGACGTCTGCTTCACCTCCACCTCCGCCGTCTCCGGGGGCTTCGCCTACCACCAGGAGCAGCACATCGTCTCCGTGAAGCGGGCGATGCTCGGCTCGGCGGCCAGGAACGTCCTGCTGCTCGACCACTCCAAACTCGGCCGGGTCGCCCTGCACCGGCTGGCCCCGCTCTCCGCGTTCGACCTGGTGCTCGTCGACGCCGGCGCCTCCGCGGAGGCACTGCGCGACCTCGACGAGCACAAGGTCCCCTACCAAGTCTGCGAGGTGGGCGGTGACTGACCTCTCTCTGCGCGCTCTGCGCAAGACCTACGTGGCGCGTGGCCGTCCCGCCGTCGACGCGGTGCGCGGCATCGACATCGAGCTGCGCTCGGGCGAACTGCTGGGGCTGCTCGGACCGTCCGGCTGCGGCAAGTCCACCACGCTGCGGATGATCGCCGGCCTGGAGGAGGTCACGGGCGGCGACATCCTGGTCGGCGGCGACTCCGTCGTCGGTCTGCCGGCGCAGCAGCGCAACATGGGGGTAGCCTTCGAGAACTACGCGCTCTACCCGCCGCTGACCGTCGCGGAGAATCTCGGCTTCGGGCTCGCGGCCCGCGGCCTGCACGGGGGCAGGGAACGGGCCCGGCGGGTCGCCGACATGGCGGAGCGGATCGGTCTCACCGACCTCCTCGCCGCCCGGCCCGCCGGACTGTCCAGCGGCCAGAAGCAGCGTGTCGCGCTGGCGAGGGCGCTGATCCGGGAGCCCGACGTCCTGCTCCTGGACGAGCCGCTGTCCCATCTGGACGCCGCGCAGCGCGACACGACCCGCCGTGAACTCAAGCGTATCCAGCGGGACTTGGGCCATACGACGATCCTCGTCACGCACGACCAGGAGGAGGCGCTGTCGCTCGCCGACCGGATCGCGGTGATGAAGGACGGTGTGATCCAGCAGCTCGGCACGCCGTACGAGATCTATGACGCCCCGGCGAATGTGTTCGTCGCCGACTTCGTGGGGGAGCCGGCGATCAATCTGCTGCCGGGCGTCGTGGAGGCCGGCGGGTGGGTACGGCTCGGTCCCTCGGTGCGGTTCCCGTGCCCGGCCGGTCCGCCCGCCGGCCGCGCGGTGGTGCTGGGCATCCGTCCGGAGGACCTGCGGCTGACCCGGGAGGGTGAGCCGGGGCCCGGGACCGGGGACACCGGGTGGGGCGACGGTCCGGACGGCGCCGTACGGGCTACGGTCAGCGCCCATGAGCCGCTCCTGGAGTCCGGAATCGCCACGCTCACGCTCGACGGCGTCGCGGAACCCCTCGTCGTGGAGACCGGCCCGGAGATCCGCCTGGACCGGGACGACACCGTGCGCGTCACCGCCGACCCGCAGCACACGCACGTGTTCGACGCCGAGACAGGAGATGCCCTGACGTGAAGATCCTCGCCGCCGGTGACCACTTCGTCCTCAACTCCCTGATCACCGAGGCCCTGCGGCACGATGTCGCCGCCCCGGCCGAGATCACCGAACTCACCCTCCCCTGGCCGCTCACGCCCTTCGGCAAGGTCGCCGAGGTCGACGAGGCCAACGACTCCGAGGACGCGCTGATCGAGGCGCTGGACGGGGCCGAGGTCTGTGTGACCCAGATGGGTCCCTTCACCGAGCGGGTGCTGGCCGCGTCGCCCGCGCTGCGGATGATCGCCGTGTGCCGGGGCGGCCCGGTCAACGTCAATGTCGAGGCGGCGCGGGCGCGCGGCATCAAGGTCTGTTTCGCGCCGGGGCGCAACGCGGCGGCCACCGCCGAGTTCACGATCGGGATGATGCTGGCGGCGCTGCGGCGCATCCCGGAGGCGCACAACTCCCTGTACCTGGACGGGGAGTGGGACGCCGGCCACTACACGTACTCGCGCTGCGGCCCGGAGCTGGAGGACACCCCGGTGGGGCTGATCGGCTACGGCGCGGTCGGCAGCCGGGTCGCCCGGGTGCTGACGGCGTTCGGCGCCGAGGTGGAGGTGTACGACCCGTACGTACGCGGCGACGTGCACGGCATGCGGTCCCCGTCGCTCCAGGCGCTGCTGTCCCGGTCGAGCGTCGTCACGCTGCACGCGCGGCTCACGCCGGAGACCCGGGGGCTGATCGGCGCGGCCGAACTCGCCCTGATGCCACGGGGATCGGCGCTGGTGAACGTGGCACGCGGCGGGCTGCTCGACACGGACGCGCTGTGCGACGCGCTCGACAGCGGACAGCTCGCGACGGCGGCGCTCGACACGTACGAGCAGGAGCCGCTGCCGGCCGGCTCGCGGCTGCGCGGCACCCCGAATCTGGTGCTGACCCCGCATCTGGGCGGGGCGAGCAAGGCCGTGGCGCGGAAGGCGGCGCGGATCGCGTCGGCGGAGGTGGCGCGCTACGCCAAGGGCGAGCCGTTGGCGCACTGCCTGACGTAGTGCCCGGTGCAGTGCCCGACGTGGGGCGACGTGTGGGCGACGTGGGGGACACGTGGGGGCGACCGATCTGAGGAGAGCGTGATGTACGTCGGTATCGATGTCGGCACATCCACGGTGAAGGCCGCGGCCTTCGACGCCGCCGGCCGCGCCCTGGCCGTCGAGTCCCGCCCGGTACGCCTCGACATCCACGGCGGCCATGTCGAGCAGGACATGGAGGAGTTGTACGACGCGGTCGTCGACGCCCTCGGCACGCTCACCGCCGCCCTGCCCGAGCCGGTCGAGCTGGCCGGGCTCACCGGCCAGGGCGACGGGGTCTGGCTGGTCGACGCGGAGGGGCGCCCGGTGCGGCCCGCGATCTCCTGGATGGACGGCAGGGCCCACGAGTTCGTGGACGCGTGGCTCGCGTCCGGTGTCTTCGAGTCGGTGTTCCGCCGCAGCGGCAGCGCGATGTTCCCCGGCTGCCCGGGTCCCGTGCTGGCCTGGCTCGACCGTCACGAGCCGGCGGCGCTGGACGCGGCGACGACGGCGCTGTACTGCAAGGACATGGTCTTCCAGCGGCTGACCGGAGTACGGGCGACGGACGTCTCGGACGCGTCGATGCCGTTCCTGGACCCGAGGACACGGGCGTACTCCGGCGATGTGCTCGCGGAGTTGGGGCTCTCGCACCGGGCGGGGCTGCTGGCCCCGGTCAGCGATCCGGTCGCGACCGGTGAACTGCCCTCGGGCGTACGGATCGCCAACGGGCCGTACGACCTGGCGGCCAGCGCGCTGGGCGCGGGGGTCACCGAGCCGGGCGACGGGCTGCTCATCATCGGCACCTGTCTGGCCTCGCTCGTCGCGACGGACACGCTCGACCTGGACGGCGAGCCGGGCGGGCTGCACATCTCGACGGACCGGCCGGGGCACTGGCTGCGCGCCATGCCCGCGATGGTCGGGACCGCCGCGCTCGACTGGGTGCTCACGACGACCGGCACGGACCACGCGCAGGTGGACGCGCTGCTCGACACGGTGGAGCCGGGCGCGGGCGGGGTCAGGGTGCTCCCCTACTTCGCGCCGTCCGGCGAGCGCGCGCCGTTCGTCGACCCGGCGCTACGGGCCGAACTGACCGGTGTCTCGCTGGAGTCGACGCCGGCCGATCTGATCCGCGCCACGTGCGAGGGCATCGCCTACGCCGCCCGGCACTGCCTGGAGGCGGCGGGCCTGACGGGCACCCTGGCGGTGTGCGGCGGCGGCACGCGAAGCCCCGCGTGGATGCGGCTGTTCGCGGATGTGCTGGGCCGCCCGCTGCGGATCGTGGAGGGCGAGGTGGGCGCACGGGGCGCGGTTCTCGCGTCGGCCGCGCGCCACGGAGTCCCACTGGACGTCGCGGCATGGACAACCCCGACGGCGATGGTGACCCCGGACCCGGACCGGGCGGCGTACTACGCGAAGGGCTACGAGGACCACCTGGCCCGCCTGGGGGCGGCGCGGGGGCGGGGCGGTTCGTAGGAGGTGAGCGGGTGCGGGCGACGGTGTGCGGGCGCGGCACGGCGGGCGCCGGAGTGGTGGGGTCCGCCGGGCGCGGGCAGCACGTCGGAGCGGTGGGGTCCGCCGGGCGCGGGCAGCACGTCGGAGCGGTGGGGTCCGCCGGGCGCGGGCCGCTCGCCGGAGCGGTGGGGTCCGCCGGGCGCGGGCAGCACGTCAGAGCGGTGGAGTCCGCCGGGCGCGGGCCGCTCGCCGGAGCGGTGGAGTCCGCCGGGCGCGGGCAGCACGTCGGAGCGGTGGGGTCCGCCGGGCGCGGGCCGCACGTCGGAGCCCGGCAGGGCAGGTGCCGAGCCGGCACGGCCACGCCCGTACGACGGCCTACGCCGCGACGGGCGGCGCCTCTCCCCCGTGGGCCCCGAGAGGGCTGCGGGAGGTGGCCCCTGCGTTGTCGTCAGTCGCCCCCGTACGGCCGGGCCATGCACAACGCGCCGATCCTCCGCCTTGCGACGCACCGCACCAGCGGGGCTCCAGCCGCTCCGCGGCGGGCCCGCGCCGATCCCCGAGGATCCGCCGGACAGGACCCGGTCCAGAAGGCCCCCGGCCCACCCCCGGTGAACCCCGCGTGTCCACCCGTCGCACAGCCGGTGAATCCGCCGTGCATCGTGCCAACTCGCCCTGGCCACCTGTCTATCGTGCTGCCGCCGACCACCGTTCACGAGCCTCACGAGGGAGACCCCGTATGCCCGCACAGCCCAGACGCCGCTCGATACTGCTCGCGGCCGGCGCCGCCACCGCCGCGACCGCGCTGCCCGTCACGGCGGCGGTCGCCGCGGGATCGTCGGGGCGGCCCGGCGGTTCCGGCCGTCCCGTCGTCATCGGTCACCGGGGCGCCGCCGGCTGGCGGCCCGAGCACACGGCGGCGGCCTACACCTACGCCGTGCAGACCGGTGCCGACTGGATCGAGCCCGACCTCGTGCCCACCAAGGACCATGTCCTGGTCGTGCGGCACGAGAACGAGATCGCGGGGACGACGGACGTCGCGAAGCACCCGGAGTTCGCCGACCGGCGGACGACGAAGACCGTCGACGGGCGGCCGGTGACCGGCTGGTTCACCGAGGACTTCACGCTGGCCGAGCTGAAGACCCTGCGGGCCGTGGAGCGGCTGCCGTTGATCCGTAACCGCAACACCGTCTTCGACGGCCGCGAGCCGGTCATGACCTTCGAGGAGGTCGTGAAGCTGGCCCGCGAGCTGTCCCGGCGCCATCGCCGCCGGATCGCCGTCTTCCCGGAGACCAAGCACCCCACCTACTTCCGCTCCATCGGGCTGCCCCTGGAGCCGGCGCTGGCGCGGATCGTGCGGCGCTACCGGCTGGACGCCGACGAGTGCGTGGTCCAGTCGTTCGAGCCCAGCAGCCTCGCCGCGTTCGCCGAGGAGCGGCTGCGGCTGCCGCTCTGGCAGGCGCTGGGCACGACGGGCGCGCCGTACGACCTGGTCGCGGCGGGTGACCCCACGACGTACAAGGACATGATGACGGCGGAGGGGCTGCGGAAGATCGCGCGGTACGCGGACTGGATCGGCCCGGACAAGTCGTCCGTCGTGGAGCCGTTCACCCTGCTGGCGGACGCGCACCGGGCGGGTCTGAAGGTGGGCGCGTACACCTTCCGCGCGGAGAACCAGTACCTGCCCGCGCAGTTCCGGCGCGGTACGAATCCCAACGAGTTCGGTGACGCCTTCGCGGAGTACGCGCTGCACTTCGGCCGTGGCGTGGACGCCGTGGTGACGGACTACCCCGACATCGCGGCGATTGCGCGGGACGCGCTCGCCGGCCCGGCGGCCGACCGGTCCTAGGACCGGCGCCTGATCAACTCGGGGCCCTCTTGCTGTTAGCGTGCAGTTGCATAGGATGTGCAATAAGCAGCGAGAGGGCTCGGCCATGGCCATCTACACACTCCCCGAACTTCCCTACGACTACGCGGCGCTCGAACCGGTCATCAATCCCCAGATCGTCGAGCTGCACCACGACAAGCACCACGCCGCGTACGTGAAGGGTGCGAACGACACCCTGGAGCAGCTGGACGAGGCGCGCGACAAAGAGTCCTGGGGCGCGATCAACGGCCTCCAGAAGAGCCTCGCCTTTCATCTCTCCGGCCATATCCTCCACTCGATCTACTGGCACAACATGACGGGCGACAACGGCGGCGGCGAGCCGCTGGCGGCCGACGGTGTCGGTGATCTCGCGGACGCGATCACCGAGTCCTTCGGCTCCTTCGCCGGCTTCAAGGCCCAGCTGACGAAGGCCGCGGCGACGACGCAGGGCTCCGGCTGGGGCGTCCTGGCGTACGAGCCGGTCAGCGGCAGGCTGATCGTGGAGCAGGTCTACGACCACCAGGGCAACGTCGGACAGGGATCCGTGCCGGTCCTGGTCTTCGACGCCTGGGAGCACGCCTTCTACCTTCAGTACAAGAACCAGAAGGTGGACTTCATCGAGGCGATGTGGCGCGTCGTCAACTGGCAGGACGTGGCGAAGCGTTACGCGGCGGCGAAGGAGCGGGACAACGTCCTGCTCCTGGCCCCCTGACGCGGCGCCGCCACCCCCACAGGCGTCCTGCTCGTGATCGTCTTCTCAACCTTCACCTGCGGACGGAATGACGAAGGACCCTCGCGAGGACATGACTCGCGGGGGTCCTTCCATGTGCCGCCAGCGGTCAGCGGCCCGGCGACGCGAGCGTGGCCCGGCGGAGCGCCGGGAACGCGGCCGCCACCGCGAGCGCGGCCACCACGCAGACCACTCCCCCGGTCACGACGGCCGCCGACGCGCTCGTCAGCTCCGCGAGGAACCCGACCGCCGCGTTGCCGAGCGCCGGTGAGACCGTCGCCTGGACCATCCACAGGCTGCTGACCCGGCCCCGCAGACCGTCCGGTGTGCCGTGCTGGAGGAGCGCGGAGCGCAGCGTCTCGGATATGAGGTCGCCGAGTCCGGCGAGGGCGAGCAGGACCAGGGCGAGCGGCAGCAGCGAGGTGAGCCCGAAGCCGGTCAGCGAGACACCCCACAGGAGTACGGCTCCGATCAGCGCGTGGCCGCCGGCGCGGGCGGTCCAGCCGCTGGTCGCGGCGCCGACGAGGGCGCCGAGCGCGGGGGCGGCGTACAGCAGGCCGACGACGCCCGGGCCACCGCCGAACTGCTCGTCGGCCAGCACCGGGTAGAGGGCCTGCGGCATCGTGAAGACCATCGCCGCCGCGTCGATGAGGAGCAGTCCGACGATGAGCCGGTGCCCCCGGATGTAGCGCACCCCGTCGCCGACCGCCGCGAACGCCTGCCGCACGCCCTTGGCGCGGGCCCCGCTGCCGCCCGGTGCGGGCGGCCGCGGCCCGACCCACAGCAGCCCCCCCCCGAAAACCAGGAACCCCCCGCC
>NZ_JBHUZM010000101.1:0-29163 GCF_042667665.1 Streptomyces sp. NPDC057307
GAAGCACCGTGAGGTGTGGAGTTGACCGGTACTAATAGGCCGAGGGCTTGTCCTCAGTTGCTCGCGTCCACTGTGTTAGTTCTGAGACAACGAACATCTGTGATTTCACCCGGTTGTTCATGTGTTTCAATGTGTTTCGGTGGTCATTGCGTTAGGGAAACGCCCGGTTACATTCCGAACCCGGAAGCTAAGCCTTTCAGCGCCGATGGTACTGCAGGGGGGACCCTGTGGGAGAGTAGGACGCCGCCGAACAATTTTTGGGGAATGCCCCGCACCTTCTGGTGCGGGGCATTTCTGCGTTCAAGGCCCTACCCCACGGCGTTCGCCGGCGGTTCGTCCGGGTAGGGTCAGGGGGCATCGTTGGTACATTCCGGCACAGGAGGCCCCCGGGTGGAGGTTCAGGAGACCCGCGTCCAGACGGATCGGGTGTTCACCATCCCCAACATCCTGAGCATGGCCCGGCTCCTGGGTGTGCCGCTCTTCCTGTGGCTCATCCTCCGTCCCGAGTTCGGCGGGCCGAACAGCGACGGCTGGGCATTGCTCGTCCTGATGCTCAGCGGGGTGACCGACTATCTCGACGGCTACCTCGCTCGCCGTTGGAACCAGATCAGCAACCTGGGGCGCCTCCTGGACCCCGCTGCTGACCGGCTCTACATCCTTTCCACTCTGGTGGGCCTGACCTGGCGCGAGATCCTGCCCCTGTGGCTCACCGCGGCGCTTCTGGCGCGTGAGCTGATGCTGCTGGTGATGGTGGGAATCCTCCGCAGGCACGGCTATCCGCCTCCCCAGGTGAACTTCCTGGGAAAGGCGGCTACCTTCAACTTGATGTACGCCTTCCCGTTGCTGCTACTCAGCGACGGGAACGGATGGCTTGCATCACTCGCCGAAGTTTTCGGATGGGCGTTCGCTGGATGGGGTACAACTCTCTACTGGTGGGCAGGGATCCTCTACGTGGTCCAGGTCCGCCGGCTCGTCAGAGCGGACAGAGTGGCCGATTGAGCTCGTCGATGTGGTGCCGTGCAGTGTCGCCGGCCCGCACCTGATGCCTGCCATGCGGCCTGTCCAGATGGGTGACGTCGGCGAGACCGTCTCTTCAAGGAGGACGCTTCCGACATGAAGGCCGTCGTGATGGCTGGCGGCGAAGGCACTCGTCTTCGTCCCATGACCTCAAGCATGCCCAAGCCGTTGCTGCCGGTGGCAAATCGGCCAATCATGGAGCATGTGCTGCGTTTGCTCAAGCGGCACGGGCTCAGTGAGACCGTCGTCACCGTTCAGTTCCTCGCCTCTCTCGTGAAGAACTATTTCGGTGACGGCGAAGAGCTTGGAATGGAGCTCACCTATGCCAATGAGGAGAAGCCGCTCGGCACTGCGGGGAGTGTGAAGAACGCCGAAGAGGCGCTCAAGGACGATGCTTTTCTCGTCATTTCCGGTGACGCTCTCACCGACTTCGACCTGACGGACCTCATCGCCTTCCACAAGGAGAAGGGCGCGCTGGTCACGGTGTGTCTGACCCGGGTGCCGAATCCTCTGGAGTTCGGCATCACGATCGTGGACGAAGAGGGAAAGGTGGAGCGCTTCCTGGAGAAGCCCACCTGGGGACAGGTGTTCTCGGACACGGTCAACACGGGTATCTATGTGATGGAGCCCGAAGTGTTCGACTATGTCGAGGCCGACACCTCGGTCGACTGGTCGGGCGATGTCTTCCCTCAGCTCATGAAGGAGGGCAAGCCGATCTACGGCTATATCGCCGAGGGCTACTGGGAAGACGTCGGGACGCACGAGAGCTATGTGAAGGCCCAGGCGGACGTCCTGGAGGGGAAGGTCGACGTCGATCTCGACGGCTTCGAGATCTCGCCCGGTGTATGGGTCGCCGAGGGCGCCGAGGTCCATCCCGACGCCGTGCTCCGCGGTCCGCTCTACATCGGTGACTACGCCAAGGTCGAGGCGGACGCCGAGATCCGCGAGCACACCGTCATCGGCTCCAACGTGGTCGTCAAGACCGGGGCCTTTCTCCATCGGGCTGTTGTGCACGACAACGTGTACATCGGGCAGCACAGCAATCTGCGTGGCTGTGTGATCGGCAAGAACACCGACATCATGCGCGCCGCCCGGATCGAGGACGGCGCGGTCATCGGTGACGAGTGCCTCGTCGGTGAGGAATCGATCATCCAGGGCAATGTCCGGGTGTATCCGTTCAAGACCATCGAGGCCGGCGCGTTCGTCAACACCTCGGTGATCTGGGAGTCCAGAGGACAGGCGCATCTCTTCGGAGCGCGCGGGGTCTCCGGGATTCTCAACGTCGAGATCACGCCCGAGCTGGCCGTGCGGCTGGCGGGGGCGTACGCGACGACGCTCAAGAAGGGCTCCACGGTCACCACGGCGCGTGACCACTCGCGTGGTGCGCGCGCTCTCAAGCGGGCGGTGATCTCCGCGCTGCAGGCCAGCGCGATCGACGTACGGGACCTGGAGAACGTCCCGCTGCCGGTCGCCCGGCAGCAGACGGGCCGGGGCAGTGCCGGCGGCATCATGATCCGGACGACCCCCGGTGTGCCGGACTCCGTCGACATCATGTTCTTCGACGAACGGGGCGCCGACCTCTCGCAGGCCGGGCAGCGGAAGCTGGACCGGGTGTACGCGAGGCAGGAGTACCGCAGGGCGTTCCCGGGTGAGATCGGGGACCTGCACTTCCCGGCGAGCGTCTTCGACTCGTACACCGGCTCACTGCTCCGGAACGTCGATACGACGGGGATCGCCGAGGCCGAGCTGAAGGTCGTGGTGGACGCGTCCAACGGCAGCGCCGGGCTTGTTCTGCCCAGCCTCCTCGGGCGGCTCGGGGTCGACGCGCTGACCATCAACCCCGGCCTCGACGAGGCGCGGCCCACCGAGACCGTCGAGTCACGCAGGTCCGGTCTGGTGAGGCTGGGCGAGATCGTGGCGTCGGCGCGGGCGTCGTTCGGGGTGCGGTTCGACCCCGTGGGCGAGCGGCTGTCGCTCGTCGACGAGCGCGGCCGGATCATCGAGGACGACCGGGCCCTGCTGGTGCTGCTCGACCTGGTCGCCGCCGAGCGGCGCAGCGGACGGGTGGCGCTGCCGGTCACGACCACCAGGATCGCCGAGCAGGTCGCCGCGTACCACGGCACCCAGGTGGAGTGGACGACGACGTCGCCCGACGATCTGACCCGGGTCGGCCGCGAGGATTCCACGATCTTCGGCGGTGACGGCCGGGGCGCGTTCATCGTGCCCGAGTTCAGCAGTCTGCTCGACGGCACGGCGGCCTTCGTACGGCTGCTGGGTCTGGTCGCCCGTACGCAGCTCACGCTCAGCCAGATCGACGCCCGCATTCCCCGCGCCCATGTGCTGCGCAGGGATCTGGCGACCCCCTGGGCGGTCAAGGGTCTGGTCATGCGGCGGGTCGTGGAGGCGGCCGGCGAGCGGGACGTCGACACCACCGACGGCGTTCGCGTCGTGGAGGCCGACGGGCGGTGGGTGATGGTGCTTCCGGCACCCGCCGAGGCCGTCACCCATCTGTGGGCCGAGGGACCGGACGACGCCTCCGCCCAGGCGCTGCTCGACGAGTGGTCGGCGGTCGTGGACAGCGCAGGTCAGTGACCTGATGACGGTGTGCCGGAGGCGGGTGGCCGACGCCCTCCGGCACACCGGTGGGGCCATTCGGCGGTAGCACCCGCGCCGTGCGACGATGTGCGGCATGCCGCAGCACCCCCCCGTTCG
This sequence comes from Streptomyces sp. NPDC057307, assembly GCF_042667665.1. Lineage (NCBI taxonomy): Bacteria > Bacillati > Actinomycetota > Actinomycetes > Kitasatosporales > Streptomycetaceae > Streptomyces > Streptomyces sp. NPDC057307. The sequence continues at coordinate 3,730 of NZ_JBHUZM010000101.1, forward strand.
GAGCACTCCCTCACCACCCAGGCGTCCCGACGCGTCCATGTCGCTGCTGAACAACGTGATGGACCACAGCCTGGACGACGGTTACGCCGAGGCCGCGGCCCGCAGGGACGCCGAGGACGGCGGCATGCCCCGCACACTTCGCGCCAAGCTCGGCCTGGCCGCGGGGCTCGTACTGGCCGCGCTGGTCGTCACCGTGGGCGCGGCCGAGGCGCGGATCGACGCGCCGGTCGTCGCCAAGGAACGCGAAGAGCTGATCGACCGGATCGACGCCGAGACGTCCTCCGCGGACACCCTCGAACGCACGGTGGACAAGCTCCGTGACGAGGTGGGTGCCCAGCAGCGCGAGGCGCTGCGGGACCACGGCGGCGAACAGGGTGAACTCGTGGCCCTACTGTCGGGCTCCACGGAGGTCGAGGGTCCGGGCGTCAAACTCGTGGTCGACGACGCCAAGTCGGCCGACGAGAGCGCCGGCGGGCCGCGGGAGAGCGGCAACTTCTCGGATACGGGGCGGGTCAGGGACCGGGACATGCAGCAGATCGTCAACGGTCTGTGGGAGTCCGGGGCCGAGGCCGTGTCCATCAACGGCCAGCGTCTGACGGCCCTTTCGGCGATCAGGGCCGCCGGTGAGGCCATACTGGTCGACAACAAGCCGCTGGTGCCGCCGTACACGGTGCTGGCCGTGGGGGACGGGAAGAACCTGAGCACCGCATTCCAGGACAGTGCCGACGGCCAGTACCTGCACTCGCTGCAGGAGAACTTCGGCGTCCGCACGAGCATTTCCGATCAGGAGACGGTGCGCCTTCCGGCCGCGCCGAGCCTGATCGTACGTACAGCAGAGCCGAAGGCCGCCGACCCGGGGAAGGGCGACGGAGGGGCCACGGCAGACACAGGGAAGGGCACATCGTGATCGCGGTACTTGGCCTCGTCGTGGGAGTCGTGGTCGGACTGTTGGTTCGACCCGAAGTGCCGGCGGTGGTCGAGCCCTATCTGCCGATCGCCGTCGTCGCCGCTCTGGACGCGGTCTTCGGGGGGCTGCGGGCCATGCTCGACGGGATCTTCGTCGACAAGGTGTTCGTGGTGTCGTTCCTGTCGAACGTGGTGGTGGCGGCGCTCATCGTCTTCCTCGGTGACAAGCTCGGTGTCGGCGCGCAGTTGTCCACCGGTGTGGTCGTCGTCTTCGGTATCCGGATCTTCTCCAACGCCGCCGCGATCCGCCGGCACGTCTTCCGGGCGTGAGGCCGATGAACGGCGAAGAGAATCCACAGAGCCCGCAGAACCCACAGCCCGCGGGGGCCTCACCGCCCCCGCGGAGCCCCGAGCCACGGCAGATGACGGGGCGTCAGCGGCTCGCCGCCGGCCTCTGGCCGCCACGCGTCACGCGGGCCCAACTCATCGTCGCCGTCCTGCTGTTCGTGCTGGGGCTGGGTCTGGCCATCCAGGTCCGTTCGACCAACGACGACAGTGCCCTGCGCGGCGCGCGCCAGGAGGACCTCGTACGGATCCTGGACGAGCTCGACGGCCGTACCGAACGGCTGGAGGACGAGAAGCAGCGGCTGGACGACCAGCAGACGGAGCTGGAGAACAGCTCCGACCAGGCCGAGGAGGCGCGTAAGCAGACGCGGGAGAAGGAGCAGCAGCTCGGCATCCTGGCCGGTACGGTCGCCGCCCAGGGCCCCGGTATCACGATGACCGTCCAGGACCCCGGCGGCACCGTCGACTCCGACATGCTGCTGGACGCGATCCAGGAGCTGCGGGCGGCCGGCGCCGAGGCGATCCAGGTGAACGGGGTCCGGGTGGTCGCCGCGACATACCTTTCCGGCAGCGACGGCGACATCGAGGTGGACGGGAAGCGGATCGAGGCGCCGTACCTTTTCAAGGTGATCGGCAAACCGCAGGATCTGGAGCCCGCGCTCAACATTCCCGGAGGTGTGGTGCAGACGTTGGAGAAGGAGCAGGCCACGGCCACGGTGGCGGCTGATGAGGAGATCGTCGTCGACGCCTTGCGACCGGCGAAGCGGCCTGACTACGCTCGGTCGTCGTCGTAGTGGGGCGGGGGCGCATGCGGACCGGCGGACCAGGGCAGAAGGTTCCGGGGGGTCGGCGCACATTCCGCATGGTGCGTGGTGGAAACTGTCTGATGGTTACGGACGTTGTGAAGATGTCCGAGTCGGCAGGTGTGTTCATTCAGGGTTCGTCCTGCCCCACGGGCGGGTCTGTTCAGGTCAAGGGGAATCGCCCGTGAAGTTGTTTGGAAAGTTGTTCGGCAGGAGTGCACGCGAGGACGGCGGTAACGCCCGGCATCGCGCACCGCGCCACGGCCAGGAGGAGCAGAGCGGCGAGCGCCCGCTCTTCCGCGACGAGGTCGGCAGCCCCGGTGGGGACAATTCGGGCGGTCAGGGCGCGTCGTCTGTTGACCCCGCGAGTTCCGGCGGCATAGGTTTCGGTGGACCATCAACCTCACGTACGGGTGGAGGGTTTCCCCCCGGTCAGGAGGGTCCGTCCATGGCGGCCTTGCCGGTTTGTACGAGGTGCGGGCACCGCAACACCCAGGACAGTCGGTTCTGCTCCAACTGTGGTGCGCCGCTGAGGGCCGGAACGCCCGCGGAGCGTCCTTCGGAGACGACCTCGACCATCTCGATCTCAGGTCTTGAGGCGTACGAGGCGGAGGCGACCGGCCAGACGGCCGTTCCCTCGCTGTCGCCGGAGGCGCAGGCCGCGGTGGACGCGCTTCCGCTCGGCTCCGCGCTGCTGGTCGTACGTCGCGGACCGAACTCGGGCAGCCGCTTCCTGCTGGACGGCGACCTGACGACGGCGGGAAGGCACCCGCAGAGCGACATCTTCCTCGACGACGTCACGGTGTCCCGTCGGCACGTCGAGTTCCGCAGGAGCCCGGAAGGCCACTTCACGGTCTCCGATGTCGGCAGTCTCAACGGCACGTACGTCAACCGGGAGCGGATCGACGCCGTCGCGGTGTCGAACGGTGACGAGGTCCAGATCGGCAAGTACCGGCTGGTCTTCTACGCGAGCCAGCGGGGCGTGTGACCCTTCAGGGAAGGTCCATGCTGCGACCACCGACGGGCGGTGCCGGTCACGGCACCGCCCCCACGGGTGACCGTCTGGTCAGCATCGGCATGGTGCTGAACCAGCTCAGGGACGAGTTCCCCGAGGTCACCATCTCCAAGATCCGGTTCCTGGAGGCCGAAGGGCTTGTCGAGCCCCGGCGGACCCCCTCCGGGTACCGGAAGTTCAGCCCCGAGGACGTCGAGCGCCTCGCCCAGGTCCTGCGGATGCAGCGGGACCACTATCTGCCCCTCAAGGTCATCAGGGAGCATCTCGACGCCGTATCGCGCGGTGAACGGCTCCCGCTGCCCGCTCAGGTCTCCCAGGGCCCTCAGCGGGAACTCCTCGGCTCCACGTGGGACGCGGAGCCCGAGCTGCCCACCGCCCCGAGGATCGGCCGCGCGGAGCTGCTGGCGGCCACCGAGGCGGGCGAGAGCGAGCTGGACGAGTGGGAGTCGTACGGCCTCATCGCCCCGATGGCGGAGGGCGGCTACGACTCCGAGACCGTGACCGTGGCAAAACTTGTCGCGGAACTCGGAAGATTCGGCCTGGAACCTCGGCATCTGCGCGCCGTGAAAGCCGCCGCCGACCGCGAGGCCGGACTGGTCGAGCAGGTCGTCGCACCCCTGCGCCGGCACCGCAATCCGCAGACCAGGGCCCATGCCGAGGCCGCGACGAAGGAGCTGGCCGCGCTCTCGGTACGGCTCCACGCGGCACTGGTGCAGACGGCTCTCGGAGTCCGCCTGCCCTGATCTTGGGGGAGTCCGACTACCCAAACCGACCGGGCACGTCCTAGGGTTGCTGTGTGAACGAGCTCGACGTCGTGGGTGTCCGGGTGGAAATGCCCTCCAACCAACCGATCGTGCTCCTGCGTGAAGTGGGAGGCGACCGGTACCTTCCCATCTGGATCGGGCCTGGGGAAGCTACCGCTATTGCCTTCGCCCAACAGGGCATGGCACCGGCCCGACCACTGACCCATGACCTCTTCAAGGATGTTCTTGAGGCAGTGGGCCAGGAACTTACGCAGGTGCGCATCACCGACCTGCGCGAAGGAGTCTTCTACGCGGAGCTGGTCTTCGCGAGTGGTGTCGAGGTGAGTGCCAGGCCGTCCGACGCCATAGCGCTGGCACTGCGCACCGGCACGCCCATCTACGGCAGCGACGGGGTGCTGGACGATGCGGGTATCGCCATCCCCGACGAGCAGGAGGACGAGGTGGAGAAGTTCCGCGAATTCCTCGACCAGATCTCTCCGGAGGATTTCGGGACCAACAGCCAGTGAGCGCCGCACGGTCGATGACCGTCATACCGGACTCCGTCCGCGCATTCGAGCAGCCTTTCCCGGTGGCGAGACACGGGAAACCACTCTCAGGGTGATTATCACTCGGCGTGCCTAGCGTGGCGATCGTTGACGCACCCGGAGGGACTGCTTACCGTCGACGGGGCAGGTCAAGGACGGAGGTCGGTGTGAGAAGCAGCGGCGACGGTACGGCGAACGGCCCGTACCCGCTTCACGGCAGTACGTCCGACCCCACGACCGACACGGTCGGCTACCGGGGGCCGACCGCGTGCGCGGCGGCGGGCATCACGTACCGCCAGTTGGACTACTGGGCGCGCACCGAGCTGGTGGAGCCGAGTGTGCGTCCCGCGAAGGGATCCGGCACGCAGCGGCTCTACAGCTTCCGCGACGTCGTCTTCCTCAAGATCGTGAAGCGCTTCCTGGACACCGGTGTCGCTCTCCAGAACATCCGGACGGCGGTTCAGCATCTGCGCGACCGCGGGGCCGGGGACCTGGAGCGCATGACGCTCATGAGCGACGGCGCGACGGTGTACGAGTGCTCGTCCCCCGACGAGGTCGTGGACCTTCTGCAGGGCGGTCAGGGCATCTTCGGGATCGCCGTCGGTGTGGTGTGGCGGGACGTCGAGGCGGCGCTCTCCCAGCTGCACGGGGAGCGCGTCGACACCGGTGAGACCCTGATCGGTCACAACCCCGCCGACGAACTCGCCCGTCGCCGCCGTGACCGGGCCGTCTGAGCGGCCGGTCCGGGCTCGGGTTCCGCTTCTGGCTCTGGTTCGGGGCGATTGTCAGTGCCGTAGGGGAGCATCGGTGGGGTGAGACCCGCGCCGACCATCCTGCATCTGGACATGGATGCCTTCTTCGCCGCCGCCGAGCAGGCGGCGAAGCCGAGCCTGCGTGGAAAGCCGGTCGTCGTCGGGGGTCTCGGTCCGCGCGGGGTCGTCTCGACGGCGTCGTACGAGGCGCGGCGGTTCGGGATCCACTCGGCCATGCCGATGGCGCAGGCGCGCCGGCTCGCGCCGAACGCGGCGTATCTGGTGCCGCGCTTCGCGCTCTACCGCACGGTCAGCGAGCAGGTGATGGAGCTGCTGGGCCGACTGTCACCGCTGGTGGAGCCGCTGAGTCTGGACGAGGCGTTCGTCGATCTGGAGGCCGGTGGGTCCGCTTTCGACTCGGCGTCCGCGCGTGCGACGGGTGAGCGGCTGCGGCGGGACATCAGGGCGGTGACCGGTCTGACCGGCTCGGTGGGGCTCGCCGGGTCCAAGATGCTCGCGAAGATCGCCTCCGAGCAGGCGAAACCCGACGGTCTGGTGCTCATGGAGCCGGGCACCGAGCGGGAGCTGCTGGGGCCGATGAGCGTACGGACGCTGCCCGGGGTCGGGCCAGCCACCGGTGAGCATCTGCGCCGGGCCGGGATGACCACCGTCGCCGATCTGACGGAGGCCGGGGAGGACGAGCTGGTGCGGCTCGTGGGGAAGGCGCACGGCACCTCGCTGTACCGGATGGCGTCGGGGCACGACGACCGGCCGGTGGTGGCCGAGCGCGAGACCAAGTCCGTCTCCGTCGAGGACACCTTCGACGTCGATCTGCACGACCGTGTGCGGGTCAGGACGGAGGTGGACCGGCTGGCGGAGCGCTGTGTGCGACGGCTCCGGGAGTCGGGGCACTCCGGCCGGACCATCGTCCTCAAGGTGCGGCGGTACGACTTCTCGACGCTCACCCGCTCCGAGACGCTGCGCGGGCCCACGGACGACCCGGGCGTCGTGCGGGAAGCCGCGGGGAGGCTGCTGGAGTCCCTGGACACCACCGGCGGGGTGCGGCTGCTGGGGGTAGGGGTGACGGGGCTGACCGACTACACGCAGGAGGACCTGTTCGCGCAGGCGCAGGCGGCGGCGGACGCGGAGACCGCGGTCGCGGTGGTGGCCGATGAGCCGGACGTCGCGACGGCGCCGGACGAGCCTGCGGAGGAACCCGTGCCGGTGCCGGAGCCCGGGGCCGACGCGGTCGCCGAGCGGCACTGGCCGGCGGGGCACGACGTGCGCCATGCCGAGTTCGGCGCGGGGTGGGTGCAGGGCAGTGGCGTGGGGCGGGTCACCGTACGGTTCGAGGAGCCCACGCAGGCCGTTCCGGGCCGGGTGCGCACCTTCCGTACGGACGATCCCGACCTGGAGCTGTCGGAACCGCTGCCCTTGGTGGCGACACCACCGGATCGGGCGCCCCGGCAGCGGGACTGACCGGCCGGGCCGCGTCTGACGAACGGCGCCGTGCTACTCCGTGGAGTCGTCCCGGCCCGCCACCTGGCCGAAGTCGCGGTCCGCCGGGCGGGGCGGGCGTTCCGGGGCCGCGGGCTCCGGCAGGGCCAGTTGGTAGTGGTGGTAGAGCTGGACCTCCTGGTCGGGGGAGAGATGGCGGCCGACACCGAAGTCGGGCGCGTCCTTGATCAGGCCGCGCTCGTACGGGACGTGCAGGGACTCGTTGCGGTAGGTGCTGGGGGCCAGGGGTACGAACGCGTCCCGGCTGAACAGCCCGGTCCGTACCGCCGCCCACTCCGGCACGCCCGTGGCGTCGTCCAGATACACCTCGTCGACAGTGCCGATCTTGTGCCCGTCGCGGTCGTACGCCTTGCGGCCGATCAGGCTGCGCGGATCGATGTCGGTCTGCACGGTCCCTCCAACTGGTCGCACATGCTCCCTCACCCTACGAAAGGGCACATCGGGGCTGTCGGCCACTCGAAGTCCGCTCGAAGTCCGCGCGGAGAGCTCGCTGGTACGCTGGTCAGTGGCTGTCGACCCCGTGCGGGAGAGCCATCCGGTGAGACTGCCGGAGGCGCCGAAGGAGCAAATCCTCCCCGGAAACTCTCAGGCCCCCGTACCGCATGGACGAGGTCACTCTGGAAAGCAGAGCAGGTGTCGGACGGCATCCGCTCTCACCGACGGTGAAAGCCGGCCCGCCTCGCGGCGGACCGGTGAAACTCTCAGGTTGATGTGACAGAGGGGGAGGCCGTCCGGGCACCCGTGTATCGGTGCCCCTCGCAGGTCGCGCCAGACCAGGAGGCCTCCCGAATGACAGCCCACCGCACACCGCTCTCGCAGCTTGAACGAGGAACCCCCTTCGAGCGGCGCCACGTCGGCCCCGACGCCGCCGCGCAGGCGAAGATGCTCGCGCAGGTCGGCTACGGCTCGCTCGACGAGCTGACCGCCGCCGCGGTGCCCGACGTGATCAAGAGCGCCGAGGCCCTGCGGCTGCCCGACGCCCGCACCGAGGCCGAGGTGCTGGCCGAGCTGCGCAGCCTCGCGGACCGCAACCAGGTCCTCGCCCCGATGATCGGCCTCGGCTACTACGGCACCTTCACCCCGCCGGTGATCCTGCGCAACGTGATGGAGAACCCGGCCTGGTACACCGCGTACACGCCGTACCAGCCCGAGATCTCCCAGGGGCGCCTGGAGGCACTGCTCAACTTCCAGACCGTGGTCGCCGATCTCACCGGTCTGCCGACGTCGGGCGCCTCCCTGCTGGACGAGGGCACGGCCGCCGCCGAGGCCATGGCGCTCGCCCGCCGGGTCGGCAAGGTGAAGGGCGGCGTCTTCCTGGTCGACGCCGACGCGCTGCCGCAGACCGTCGCCGTCATCCGCACCCGGGCCGAACCGGCCGGCGTCGACGTCGTCGTCGCCGACCTGGCCGACGGGATCCCGGCCGAGGCCGCCGAGCACGGCGTCTTCGGCGTACTGCTGCAGTACCCGGGCGCCTCCGGAGCCGTACGGGACATCAAGCCCGTCATCGAGCAGGCGCACGGACTCGGCGCGATCGTCACCGTCGCCGCCGACCTGCTGGCCCTCACCCTGCTCACCTCGCCCGGTGAGCTGGGCGCGGACATCGCCGTCGGCACCACCCAGCGGTTCGGCGTCCCCATGGGCTTCGGCGGACCGCACGCCGGATTCATGGCCGTACGCGAGAAGTTCGCCCGCAGCCTGCCCGGACGGCTCGTCGGCGTCTCCGTGGACGCGGACGGCAACAAGGCGTACCGGCTGGCGCTGCAGACCCGTGAGCAGCACATCCGCCGCGAGAAGGCCACCAGCAACATCTGTACCGCTCAGGTGCTGCTCGCCGTGATGGCCGGAATGTACGCGGTCTACCACGGCCCCGACGGACTGCGCGCGATCGCCGAGCGCACCCACCGCTACGCGACCGTCCTCGCCGACGGCTTGCGCGCCGGCGGCGTCGAGATCGTGCACGGTGCCTACTTCGACACGCTGACCGTACGGGTCCCGGGCCGCGCCGCCCAGGTCGTGGCCGCCGCCCGCGAGGGCGGGGTCAACCTCCGCCTCGTCGACGCCGACCTTGTCTCGCTCGCCTGCGACGAGACCACCGGGCGGGCCCAACTCGCCGCCGTATGGACCGCCTTCGGCGTCAAGGGCGACATCGAGGCCCTGGACGCCGCGTCCGCCGACGCGCTGCCGGACGCCCTGCTGCGCACCGACACCTACCTCGCGCACCCGGTCTTCCACCAGTACCGCTCCGAGACCGCGATGCTGCGCTATCTGCGCAGGCTCGCCGACCGCGACTACGCGCTGGACCGCGGCATGATCCCCCTCGGCTCCTGCACCATGAAGCTCAACGCCACCACCGAGATGGAGCCGGTGACCTGGCCGGAGTTCGCCGCGCTGCACCCCTTCGCGCCGGCCGACCAGGCGCAGGGGTATCTCACGCTGATCCGTGAGCTGGAGGAGCGCCTGGCGGAGGTCACCGGCTACGACGCGGTGTCCCTCCAGCCCAACGCGGGCTCCCAGGGCGAACTCGCCGGGCTGCTGGCCGTACGGGCGTACCACCGCGCCAACGGCGACACCGGCCGCACCGTCTGCCTCATCCCGTCGTCCGCGCACGGCACGAACGCCGCCAGCGCGGTCATGGCCGGCATGAAGGTCGTCGTCGTGAAGACCCGCGAGGACGGCGACGTCGACGTCGAGGACCTGCACGCCAAGATCGAGCGGCACGGCGACGAACTGGCCGTCCTGATGGTCACCTACCCGTCCACGCACGGCGTGTTCGAGGAACACATCACCGACATCTGCGCGGCCGTGCACGACGCCGGCGGTCAGGTGTACGTCGACGGCGCGAACCTCAACGCGCTGGTGGGGCTGGCGAAGCCGGGCCGGTTCGGCTCGGACGTGTCGCACCTGAACCTGCACAAGACCTTCTGCATCCCGCACGGCGGCGGCGGTCCCGGTGTCGGCCCGGTCGGCGTACGCGCCCACCTCGCCCCGTACCTGCCCAACCACCCGCTCCAGCCCGCCGCCGGCCCCGAGACGGGCGTCGGACCGATCTCGGCGGCCCCCTGGGGCTCGGCGGGGATCCTGCCGATCTCCTGGGCCTACGTCCGGCTGATGGGCGGCGAGGGGCTGAAGCGCGCCACGCAGGTCGCCGTCCTGGCCGCCAACTACATCGCCAAGCGTCTGGAGCCGCACTTCCCGGTCCTGTACGCGGGCCCGCACGGGCTCGTCGCGCACGAGTGCATCGTGGATCTGCGCCCGCTGTCGAAGGAGACCGGTGTCAGCGTCGACGACATCGCCAAGCGTCTCATCGACTACGGGTTCCACGCGCCGACGATGTCGTTCCCGGTGGCCGGCACGCTGATGATCGAGCCCACCGAGAGCGAGGACCTCACCGAACTCGACCGGTTCTGCGAGACGATGATCGCGATCCGCGCCGAGATCGAGAAGGTCGCGTCGGGCCACTGGCCGGCGGACGACAACCCGCTGCGCAACGCTCCGCACACGGCGGCCGCGCTGGGCGGGGAGTGGGAGCACGCGTACAGCCGTCAGGAGGCGGTCTTCCCGGCCGGGGTCTCGGCGGCCGACAAGTACTGGCCGCCGGTCCGCCGGATCGACGGGGCGTTCGGTGACCGCAATCTCGTCTGTTCGTGCCCGCCGCTGGACGAGTACGACAACTGACGCTGACGGACGGCGTACGGCTGCGGGGCCGGTGCGGAGTGAATTCTCCGGGCCGGCCCCTTCGTACGGACGGCGTCAGGCCGCCGTCATCACCTGCTCGCTCCCGGACGGCCGGTGCGGAGCGATGATCTGCCCGTCGGGCAGCAGCTCACCGGTGTCCTCGAAGAGCAGGACGCCGTTGCACAGCAGGCTCCAGCCCTGTTCCGGGTGGTGAGCCGCGAGCCGGGCGGCTTCCCGGTCGGCTGAGTCGGCTGTCGGGCAGGCTGGCTGGTGCTGGCACATGGGTAGGTTCTCTCGCTGCGTCGTGGTGAGTGTCCTGCGGCTCGATGTGTTCATGGCCGCCCCCCGGTTTCTATTGGTCCGTACCCCAGTGTTGCCCCACGGGCGTCGATCCGCAGGGATTTCGCGGCAGCGCTTGTCTCTGCTTAAGGACGTGTCACCCGCCCGGACGGTTCAGCCCAACTTGGCTGTCCCTTTGGGTGGTTCGGGGTGGCCCGTCCGGACTAGTCGACTGGTCCGGATGACCAGCACAGAGCCCCGTGACCGGTGAGGGGTCACGGGGCAGTCTATGGCGCGTGGGGCGGTCGGGATGCGGTCCGGACGCCGGCGGTCCGAGGACGGGCCGCCGGGCGGTGCTCAGGCGGTGGTGCTCAGCAGCGGTGCGGACGTGGCGGTGGGGGGCGCCGAGAGCCCCGAGGTCAGGCGCAGGCCCATCATCGGAAGCAGGTCGGCGACCCGGTGCGGCCGGTGGGCCACGATGCCCGGAGGGGCGGGAGCGAGCGGGATCAGGAGGTCGGCCGGGGCGGGAGCGCCGACCGAGGCGTCCGCCTCGGTGTCCTGATGCAGCCAGAGCGTGAGCATGTACAGGCCCGGCACCGAGAGCAGCCGTGGCTGGTACGGCGACTTCAGCGTCTCGGCCTGGCGCACCGCGCGTTCCGTGGCGGAGATGTAGGGGCCCTCGAAGAAGCGCGAGAACGCCCAGCCGTCGGGGGTGAGCATGGTGTCGGCCGCCGCGACGGCGCGTTCGCCGCTGCGGATCAGGAAGCGCCAGCCGGCCAGCCGGGTCTGTGGCGCGTCGCTGCTCGGGGCGATCTGTTCCAGTACGTGTACCGGAAGGGGCAGTTCGGGGCTCAGCGGTCCCTGGACGGACCGGAGAGCGGGTGTACGGGCCTCGCGCACGGCGGTGGGAGAACCGAGTGCCGCGAGGACGCTGCGCAGGGCGGGCGCTGGAGCCAGGGGGACATGCAGCGGCATGGTGGGTTGCCTCTCGCTCAGTAGGCACAGTGAAGCGTCGGTGGTGCGGAGTTCGGGTGCGGACGGCACTGTCGGCGCACGTGGTCATACGTGGTCAGAGGAGGGCCCAGGCCATGGCCGGGCTCCGACTCTCTGCCTCGCTCGCACAGAGTTTATACGATACGTGTTCACAGAATGTTTCTTCTAGCTGTCGCCCGTATTGCGTACAAGGGGGTATCCGGTCCATCTCGTACGGAATCGGCGTCGAAGAACGGTGAGATGAACGGCGAACGCAGCCTTGTGGCCTGGGGTGATTCGGCTGGAGCGGTAGGCCGAAACTCGTCGGCGTTTTTCGCGACCGGGCGGACAGTGAAATTGCTCACTGCCTCATGCCGAAGGAATGTGCCGCTAGGTCGTTCTGTCCACTCTACCGGGCGCGGCGCGCAAACGGGGCGTTATGGATCACTCAGTCTGGGCACTATCGATCGTGAAGCGATGCCCGGTGCCGCCGGGAGGGCGAGGCGAAGGAGGGATCCTCCGATGGGGGAGAAGGTCGAATCGGGCGGTAACGGTGTGTCCGATCGGCAGAAATACCGCAGGAAGCTCCAGCAGTGCCTCGCGGTGCTGGGGCGGCTCCTGGGGGAGAAGCGGTTCGACCGGCCCCGGAATCTGATGGGTCTGGAGATCGAGCTGAATCTCGCCGGCTCCGACGGGATGCCCCGCATGATGAATGCGGAAGTTCTTGAACGGATCGCGAGTCGTGATTTCCAGACAGAACTCGGTATGTTCAATCTGGAAGTAAATATCGCCCCCCATCGACTTGGCGGACGCGTTCTCGACCAGCTCGCCGAGGAACTGCGAACGGGTCTCGGATATGCCCATCGCAAAGCGAATGAGGTCGACGCGGGGATCGTGATGATCGGTATTCTGCCGACTCTCTCGCTCGACGACGTCGTCTCGACGAACCTCTCGGACGCGGACCGCTACACACTTCTCAACGACGAGATGGTGGCCGCGCGGGGCGAGGATTTCGCCCTCGACATCGAGGGGGTCGAGCGGCTCACCTGCAGTTCACCGTCGATCGCGCCCGAAGCCGCCTGTACGTCCGTGCAATTGCATCTCCAGGTCACGCCCGACCGCTTCGCCGACGTGTGGAACGCGGCGCAGTGCGTCGCCGCCGTACAGATCGCCGTCGGCGCCAACGCTCCTTTCCTCTTCGGGAAGGAGCTGTGGCGCGAGTCCCGGCCGCCGCTCTTCCTCCAGGCGACCGACACCCGGCCGCCGGAGCTCCAGGCGCAGGGAGTACGGCCCCGGACCTGGTTCGGGGAGCGCTGGATCGAGTCCGCGTATGACCTGTTCGAGGAGAATCTGCGCTATTTCCCGCCGCTGCTGCCGATGACGGACGACGAGGATCCGCTCCAGGTCCTGGAGGAGGGCGGTACGCCGCGCCTCGCGGAGCTGGTGCTCCACAACGGCACCGTCTACCGGTGGAACAGGCCCGTGTACGACGTCGCCGACGGACAGCCCCATCTGCGGGTCGAGAACCGTGTGCTGCCCGCCGGGCCGACCGTCACCGACGTCGTCGCCAACGCCGCCTTCTACTACGGTCTCGTGCGCGCGCTCGCCGAGGAGGCCAGGCCCGTCTGGACCCGGCTGCCGTTCGCCACCGCCGAGCGGAACTTCGAGACCGCGTGCCGCGACGGCATCGAGGCACGGCTCCGCTGGCCGCGCAACGGCCGGGCGGGCAACGGCGTCGCCGAGGTGTCGGCGGTTCAGCTCGTCCGCGACGAACTGCTACCGCTCGCCGCGGCCGGGCTCGACGCGTGGAACGTCGAGCCGGCCGACCGCGACTTCTACCTCGGGGTGATCGAGGGGCGCTGCGAGCGCCGGGTGAACGGGGCCTCGTGGCAGGTCGACACCTTCCACCGGGCCCAGGAGGCGGGGCTCCGCCGCGAGGCGGCGCTCGCCGCCACGACCCGCCGCTACGCCGAGCTGATGCACCAGGGGGAGCCGGTGCACACCTGGCCGGTCGGCTTCCCGGCGCCGTCGCGGATGCCGGACCTGACCGTCTGAACAACCGGCGCGGGGGGTGCCGGCGGGCTTGCGTGGAGTTCTACCGCCCGCCGCCGCCCACCGACATGATCGCCTTGATCATCACCGCCTGGATGTCGGCCGGGTCGCTCACCTCGTAACCCGCGCCGCCGGTGATCCTCGCGATCTCGTTCACCTCGTCACGGTTCGCCCCCGGCCCGACGGCGATCGCGATCAGCGGGACCGGGCGCCGGGGGTCGGCGAGCTTGCGCAGCTCGTCCACCAGGGCCGTGCGGGCCGCGCCGTCGGTGTCCGACCCGCCGGTGAGCAGGATGACCGCGTTGCACTTGCCGCTCACGTACGACGACTGGGCCTCCTTGAAGGCGGCCAGCGTCGTGTCGTACATACCGGTGGCCGCGGCCGGCCCCGTCCCCACGGGGGCCAGCGCGGAGACGGCGTCCGAGAGGCTCTCGCGGTGGGTGGCGCCGTCCTCGGCGCGCTCGCCCAGCGGCGCCGTCTCGGCCAGCTTGCGGAAGTCCTTGCCGCCGTCGAGACCGGCCGCGAAGTCCCAGAGGCCGACCTCGTCCTCCGGCGTGAACTGCGCGAGCGTCCGGAGCATCGAAGCCTTTGTGACCTCCATCCGGGACTCACCACTACGCCCGGGCACGGGCTGCGCCATCGAGCCCGAGGTGTCGACGACGACGGTCAGCCGGGCGTCCTGCACGGTGACCGTCCACATGCCGAGCGTCTCCTCGACCATGTCCGTGGCCGGCGGCTGCGCCTTCGTCAGGGTGTACGGCTGCGGCGCACGGCCACCGGATGCCCGGACCAGATCGTCCGCCACCGCCGAGTGGGCCGTGCGGAAGCCGTGTTCCGCCATGGTGCGCTGGGCCCCCTTCTCGTTGAGGAGGGATATGAACCGCGTCGCGGCGCGGCTCTCGTCCGTGGTCAGCTCGGGCTCGTTGACGAGGTTCAGCGGGTAGTCCAGGACCGGGGCCGCGTCCGTCGGGTAGAACAGCTGCAGGTCCGAGGCGCCGCTGTCGGCGGAGTTGTGGGTGAAAGCGGCCTGTTCGGTGAGGAAGACCGCCTCGTTGCCCTTGGCACTGTCCGGCCCGCCCCGCGCCAGGGACAGGACCACCTCGTCGTCGGAGCCGGACACGCGCGCGGCCAGCGCCTCGGCGGTCGCGGCGATCCGCGCGTCACTGTCCGGGTCCGCCTTGCGCATCGACCCGACGACGCTGCTGAACGCGAGCAGCCCGGTGGCGCTGCGCGCCGGATCGGCGGCCCCGAGCCGTACCGCGTCCTTGCCGGCGGTGGCCGCCGTCAACTCGGCCCAGGTGTACGTCTTCTTGGGCCAGCCGAGCTTCGTACCGGCGGAGGGGAGCACGGCCAGGGCCACCGGTGTGGTCGCCGCGTTGCCCGCGGGAGTCAGCGCGACGCCGTCGTCGGCGTCCAGCGCGCGCTCGACCCAGACGTCGGAGTCGGGCAGCCAGACCTCGTACTCCGGGGCGGCCGTGGCGGTGGCGAGGTCGTCGGCGATCTCGTGGTTCTCACGGGCCTCGACCCGGACGTCGACGCAGCGGCCGTCGGAGGTGACGTTGTCACGCCGGGCGCTGTCGGCGACGGCCGCCACGGCGGGGGCGATGTCCGGCGAGGCGGCCAGATCGATCCGCACGGCGGAGCCCGTACAGCCGTCGGCGAAGGACAGCAGACCGCTCCGCGCCGCGATGCCGGTCCCCGCGGCCAGGCTCAGGACGAGTGCCGTGGCGATCAGGACGTTGCGACGGCGCGGACGACGGCCCCTGGTGCTGTCCGTCGCTTCGTCGTCGGGCAAGCTGTGACGTTCCATGGCGGTGGTGCCCCTCCTTGACCTGAACAAGGAAAATGGGGGGAATCTCGGCCAGCTGAATGACGCCCGCCCCCCGGCCTGTCGCGCGCGATCTTCGTACCCGCATTCGAGACCCTAGCGGGACGGGAAGGGGCTTGAGGCGCGATTAGTCAACTGGAGGCAGCTGTGCAGTCGGAGGCAGGCCGCGTGGCCGATTCTCTTCCCCAAGAGGCCCTGTCGCGAAGGATGTTGCGCTCCGAGGTGCTGATCGTCCTGGCGCTCTCGCTGGGGGCGAGCGGGGTGTCGGCGCTGATCAGCTTTGTCGGGTCGGTCACCAGGCCGGGTGGTCTCAGCGATCAGGCGGCCACGCTCAACGGTTCGCACGCGCCGGGGCGGCCATGGCTGGATCTGGCCTGGCAACTGTTCGGCATCGCCAGTTCCCTGGTGCCCGTGGTACTGGTGGCGCACCTGTTGCTCCGAGAGGGCAGCGGACTCCGCGATCTGGGGTTCGACCGGCGCCGCCCATGGCCCGATTTCGGCCGCGGAGCGCTGATCGCCGCCGGCATCGGCAGCGCCGGACTCGCCTTCTACATCGCCTCGCGCGCGGCCGGGTTCAATCTGACCGTGGTGCCGGAGTCGCTGCCCGAGGTGTGGTGGAAGTACCCGGTACTGATCCTGTCCGCGGTGCAGAACTCCGTACTCGAAGAGGTCATCGTCGTCGGGTATCTGCTGCGCAGACTCGGGCAGTTGGGGTGGACGCCGATGGCCGCCCTGGTGGCCAGTTCGGTGCTGCGCGGGTCGTACCACCTGTACCAGGGCATCGGCGGCTTCATCGGGAACATGGTCATGGGCGTGGTGTTCGTGCTGGCCTACCGGCGCTGGGGGCGGGTCGGGCCGCTGGTGGTGGCGCACGCGCTCCTCGACATCGTGGCGTTCGTCGGATACGCGCTGCTCGCCGGGCATGTGAGCTGGCTGCCCACGCCGTAGCCCGCACGCCGTGGACGACGTGCGGTGCTCTCGGGCTCTCAGGGGGTCGCGAGGAGTTCGCCGTCGATGACCGTGACCGCGTGGCCCGTCAGGAGCGTCCGCTCGCCGCGCAGTGAGGTACGGACGAGGCCGGTGCGGGCGGATCCCTGGAGACCGGTCAGTTCGGTGCGGCCGAGCCGCGCCGACCAGAACGGGGCGAGCGCCGTGTGCGCGCTGCCCGTGACCGGGTCCTCGTCGATGCCGACGCCGGGGAAGAAGCCGCGCGACACGAAGTCGTAGCCGCCGTCCGGGTCCTCGGCCGCGGCGGTGACGACGATGCCGCGCCGCGAGAGGGCGGCGAGCGACCGGAGGTCCGGGGCCAGTTCCCGTACGGTCCGCTCGTCGGCCAGTTCCACCACCAGGTCACCGATGTGCGCCGCGGTGTCGTGGACCGAGACCGGGACGGCGCCCAGGGCCGCCGCGATCCCGTCCGGGACGGTGACCGGCGTCAGTGGTGACGTGGGGAAGTCGAGCGTCAGAGCGCCGTCCTCGTGTGCCGTCGCGCCGAGGACGCCGCAGCGTGCCGCGAAGCGGATCGTGCCGCTCGCGAGTCCGTCGGTGCGCAGCACATGAGCGGTGGCGAGTGTGGCGTGCCCGCACATGTCGACCTCGGTCCCCGGGGTGAACCAGCGCAGGGCCCAGTCCGCCTCGCCGCCCGGCGGCAGGGGGTGCGCGAAGGCCGTCTCCGAGAGGTTCACCTCCGCGGCGACCCGCTGGAGCCAGGTGTCGTCGGGGAACGGGCCGGACTCCAGGATCAGCACGCCCGCGGGATTGCCGGCGAAGGGGCGGTCGGTGAACGCGTCGACGATTCGGATTCGCATGCCCTGACCGTAGGAGAGGGCGGAAGCCGCAGGCCAAGGCCAATTCGGGACGGCCGGCCCCGAAAGGTGTTGCCCAACGAACTGTTCCGATATATCGTTGACCCATCGCGATAGATTCGCGACTGATCATCGATGGAAGGAGCGTAGCGATGCGTTCACATGGACACGAACACGATCACGGACATGGGCAGTGCGGGCCCGGCCATCGAGGCCGGGGCGACTCGGAAGGGCGGCGCGGGGCCTTCGGGCCGTTCGGGCCGAACTTCGGACCGCCGTTCGGCGGGCCCTTCGGAGGCGGCGGCCGAGGCCGCGGCGGAGGCAGGGGCCGGGCGCGGCGCGGCGATGTACGCGCGTCGATCCTGGCGCTGCTGAAGGACCGGCCGATGCACGGCTACGAGATGATCCAGGAGATCGGCGAGCGCAGCGGAGGCGCCTGGCGCCCCAGCCCCGGCTCGGTCTACCCGACCCTCCAGCTGCTGGAGGACGAGGGTCTCATCGTCAGCCGGAGCGAGGGTGGGAAGAACCTCTTCACGCTGACCGAGGCCGGTCGCGCCGAGGCCGAATCCGGACCCGACGCCCCGTGGGAAGAGGCCGGGCGCGGTGTCGACTGGGACACGATGAACGAGATCCGGCAGGCCGGCTTCGGTCTGATGGAGGCGTTCGGACAGGTCTGGAAGACCGGCTCCGCCGACCAGCGTCAGAAGGCTCTCGCCGTCATCAACGACGCCCGCAAGAAGCTCTATCTGATCCTCGCCGACGAGGACTCGGCCCCGAAGACCGACTGAACCGAACCGGCCGACGGGGGCTGCCGACGGGGGGCGTACGGCCACGAGTGCCGTACGGGAGCGGGGCCCCGTGACGATCATCGAGATCGTCACGGGGCCCCTTCGTCATGACCGGGCCGCGGGCAGGAGCTGCCAGAACTCCGCCGAGTCGAAACGGTCGCTCGCCCGGGGGTGCGGTCCCTCGTCGTGGCAGTGGAACGCGGCCCAGAAGACATCACCGCGCAGGGCGTCGGCGGGTGCGTACACGCGGTACACGTACTGCTGTCCGTCCACGGCGAGCAGGGCGACCATCCAGCACATCGGATCTGCTCCCGGCGGTCTCGTCGCGACATCGTTGTACCAAGGGGACGAGCGGTCCCGCGTGACGGTTGCGTGCGAGGCGTGAGGCAAGGGGGCGCGCGCCCCCGCCGCGTGTCGACGCCGGATCTCATTCGTAAGGAGGAGAGATCGCACAGCTGTGCACGACTTCGGTGGGATGCTCGAATGCTCCCCACCGGGGATGCCCCACCCGCCGGCCGGGTGATGAGGTGAAAGAGTGCAGAGCCCTACCCCGTGGTTGCCCGAACAGTCCGATTCGGACGTTGTCTCCGCCGTATCGATCCGCGCGGACATCGACGCCGGACTCTCCGCCGAGCTCGCGGCCGTCGTGTCGGGAGCGCGCAGGAGGGCCCACCGCGACGGTGACCGGCAGATCGACACCGCCCATCTCCTCCATTCGCTCCTGGAGTCGGACTCCGAGGTGCGCGCCGCGTTCGACGGCGGGCCGCAGGTCGCCCGCGTTCTCGGCTATCTCGTCCAGCGGAGCATCGGCTACGGGCTGCGCTGGCAGGGGACGGTGGAGGAGTCCGGTTCGGTCCCGATCGTGTCGGCGCCCGCGGTTCCCGGCTGGTCGCCGTCGGCCGTCACCGTGCTGGAGGGCACCGTCGAACGCGCCCGGCGGCGCGGCGAGCCGCGCGCCGGCGGTCTCGACCTGCTCACCGCGCTCGCGTCCGACCACGCCTGCCGCGCGGTCGAGGTGCTTGAGCGGGCCGGGGTGGACGCGCGGGTACTGACCAGCCGTATCGCGGACGCGTCTCACGGAGTGTGAGCAAGTTCCATCCGACAGTAGCGGCTCGTCTCGACAGGCGTAAAAGTGCTGAAGCTCCTGACGTCGACTGACATGATGTGTCCATGCACGCGTCTCAGGGGAGAAGCGTCGGCCTGGGACTCGCGCTCTTGTCGGCCTTCGCGTTCGGTGGATCAGGTGTCGCGGCCAAGCCGCTGATCGAGGCGGGGCTCGACCCACTCCATGTGGTCTGGCTCCGGGTCGCGGGAGCCGCGCTGGTGATGCTGCCGCTCGCCTGGCGCCACCGCGATCTGGTCCGCCGCAGGCCCGCGTTGCTGGCGGGCTTCGGGCTGTTCGCCGTCGCGGGCGTGCAGGCTTTCTACTTCGCCTCGCTCTCCCGTATCCCCGTCGGTGTCGCGCTGCTCGTCGAATACCTGGCACCGGCGCTGGTCCTGCTCTGGGTGCGCTTCGTCCGGCGCAGGCCCGTCACCCGCGCCGCCGCCGTCGGTGTCGTCCTGGCCGTCGGCGGACTCGCCTGTGTGGTCGAGGTGTGGGCCGGGCTCTCCTTCGATGTGATCGGCCTGCTGCTGGCGCTCTGCGCGGCCTGCTGCCAGGTCGGCTACTTCCTCCTCTCCGACCAGGGCGGCGACCCGGCGGACCCGGCCGAGGCCGTGGATCCACTGGGAGTCATCGCCTACGGGCTGCTCATCGGCACGCTCGTCCTCACCGTCGTCGCCCGGCCCTGGGGGATGGACTGGTCGCTGCTGGCCGGCGGAGTCGACATGGGTGATTCGCATGTCGCCGCGCCGCTGCTGCTCGGCTGGATCGTGCTGGTGGCGACCGTGCTCGCGTACGGCACGGGCGTGGTCAGCGTACGAAGGCTCTCGCCGCAGGTGGCCGGGGTCGTCGCCTGCCTGGAAGCGGTCATCGCGACCGTGCTGGCGTGGGTCCTGCTGGGCGAGCACCTGTCGGCGCCGCAGATCCTGGGCGGATTCGTGGTGCTCGTCGGTGCGTTCATCGCCCAGACGTCCACGCCGACGGCGCGGGCCGGGGGAGTGGGCGACACGGAGTTGCTGAGCACCGAGGTGGGCGACGTGGCCGAAGTGGTCGACGAGGAGGACGGGTTGTCCGCCGGTCGGACGGCGACGTAGGCTGCCGATCATGCGATTGACCGTACTTCCGCCTCCCGCCGTCTGACCGCGGGCGGCCCTCCGCTGACGAAGACCGGGCTCGGGCAGTCCCCGAGCGGCTCGTCGCTGCCCGCGAGACGCAGTGAGCGACCACCAACCCGTTCTTCACACGGAGAAGTCACGTGTCGATTTCCGCAATTCAAGCTGCTCCCGGCCTGTCCGTCGGGCGCGGCCTCCTCTATCTCGTCGTCGCCGGTGTCGCCTGGGGGACCGCCGGCGCCGCCGCCTCGCTGGTCTACCGCGTCAGCGACATCGGTCCGCTCTCCCTCTCCTTCTGGCGCTGCGTCGGCGGGCTCGTTCTGCTGCTCGGGGCACTGGCGCTGCGCCGTAGGCGCGCCGCGACGGCCGTCACGCCCGAGACCGCCGCCGAGCCGCGCCGCCGCCGGCTCATCCGCGTGCTCGGTACGGGTGTCGGCCTCGCCGTCTTCCAGAGCGCGTACTTCGCCGCCGTCGAGGAGACCGGACTCGCCGTCGGCACCGTGGTCACCCTCGGCGCCGGACCCGTGCTCATCGCGCTCGGCGCGCGGCTGACCATGGGCGAACGGCTCGGCGGCAGCGGTCTGTTCGCCGTCGTCGGCGCTCTCGCCGGCCTCGCCGTCCTGGTACTCGGCGGAGACGGGGCGACGGTACGACCCCTGGGCGTCGCGTACGCCGTGGTGTCGGCGGCCGGTTACGCGGCGATCACCCTGCTTACCCGCCGGCTCGGCCGCGACGGCGGCAAGGCCGACGCGCTCGCCACCACCGCCTGGGCGTTCGCCGTCGCGGCCCTGTGCGTCGTGCCGCTCGCGGCCGCCGAAGGACTGCTGCCGCACACGGCCGAACCGGCCCAGGTGCTCTGGCTGCTGCTGTACGTCGCGGCGGTCCCGACGGCCCTCGCGTACGCCCTGTACTTCGCGGGCGCCGCGGTCGTACGCGCCGCGACGGTCTCCGTGATCATGCTGCTGGAGCCGGTGAGCGCGGCGGTCATCGCGGTCGCGCTGCTCGATGAACGGCTGACCGCCGCCACGGTGGTGGGGACGCTGCTCCTGCTCGCCGCCGTGATGGGGCTCGGCACGGCCGAGGCGCGCCTCGCGTCGGACCGGCGGAAGGCGGCGGTCCTGGTGTGACCCCGCCGCGCGGCGGGCGCACGCGTCAGAGCACGGAGAGATAGTCCGGCAGGCCGACGGCCGGGTCCAGGTCGTCGGCCGGCACGGGTGTGCCGTGTCCGCGTACGACGGGCACCACACCCGTCCAGTGGGGGAGCGACAGGTCCTCGGGCTCGTCGTTCGGCCCGCCGGTGCGGACCTTGGCGGACACCTCGGCGAGGTCCAGGCTCAGGACGGCGGTCGCCGCCAGCTCCTTGGCGTTCGCGGGCCGCGAGTCGTAGGAGCGGCCGGGCACCACATGGTCGACGACGGCGTCCAGCGCGGTGCGCCGCTCGTCGAGATCGGTCACCTGGTACGCGGTGCCGTGCACCACGACGGAGCGGTAGTTGATCGAGTGGTGGAAGGCGGAGCGCGCCAGCACCAGACCGTCGACATGGGTGACCGTCAGACAGACCGCGAGTCCGGGGTCCTTCTTGTCGCCCGCCATCCGCAGCGGCCGGGAGCCGGTGGACCCGTGGACGTACAGCCGCTCGCCGACCCGTGCGTAGAGGGTGGGGAGGACCACCGGCGCGCCGTCGCGGACGAATCCGAGATGGCACAGATACGTCTCGTCGAGTATCCCGTGCACCAGCTCGCGGTCGTACGACGCGCGGTCGGCGGAGCGGGTGGGGACGGTGCGGTCGGTGGGGCGGTAGGCGGCGGAGGGGGAGGACGTGGGCTCCGGCATTGCGTTCTCCTATGTACTAGTGCATAGTTCACTTTGTGCTAGGAGAGTATCGGATCGAAGGACGGCGTGCCGCCGAGATTTCCGCGAGCGTGGAGCGGGGGATCGGCGCCGGACAGCTGGCGCCCGGCCAACCGCTGCCACCGCTGCGGGAGTTGGCGCTGGAGCTGGGGGTCAATCCGAATACGGTGGCCGCCGCGTACCGCACCCTGCGCGACCGGGGTGTCATCGAGACGGCGGGCCGCAGGGGCAGCCGTGTACGCGCGCGTCCGTCGAGTACGTCGCGCGGCTCGATCCGGGTCGAGGCGCCCGCGGGGGTACGGGAGGTGTCGGACGGCAACCCGGATCCCGCGCTGCTGCCGCCGCTGCACGACGCGCTCGCGGCAGCCGCGCGGGATCACGCGGAGCGGCCGGGGCGGTACGGGGACGCGGCCGTCCTTCCGGAGCTGGCCCGGCTCGCCCGCGCCGGGCTGGACGAGGACGGTGTGCCCGACGGGCCGGTCGCCGTCGCCTCGGGCTCGCTGGACGCGATCGAGCGCGTACTGGCCGCGCACCTGCGGCCGGGCGACGCCGTCGCCGTCGAGGACCCGGGCTGGGGCGCCCTGCTCGACCTGGTGCCGGCGCTCGGGCTGCGCCCGGTGCCGATGGCGCTGGACGACGACGGGCCGCTGCCGGCGGAGCTGGAGCGGGCGCTACGGGCCGGGGCGCGGGCGGTCGTCGTGACCGACCGGGCGCAGAACCCGACGGGTGCGGCCGTCGGCCGGGCCCGTGCGCGGGAGCTGCGTACCGTGCTGGCGGCCCACCCCCACGTACTGCTCATCGAGGACGACCACGGGCACCGCATCGTCGATCTCCCGCTCCATCCGCTGGCCGGCGTGACGGACAGCTGGGTGCTCGTCCGGTCCACGGCGAAGGCGTACGGCCCCGATCTGCGGCTGGCCGTGCTGACCGGGGACGCCCTGACCGTCGACCGGGTGACGGGCCGTCAGCGGCTCGGGCCCGGCTGGGTGAGCAGACTGCTGCAACGGGCGGTCGTGGAGCTGTGGACGACGGACGCGGTCGACACCCTTGACGTCGCCCGTTCGTACGGCGAGCGGCGTGACGCGCTGGTGACGGCGCTGGCCCGGCGGGGGGTCGAGGCGCACGGACGGAGCGGGATGAACGTGTGGGTACCGGTGGCCGAGGAGACCGGGGCGGTGGCCCGGCTGCTGCACGCGGGGTGGGCGGTCGCGCCCGGCGCGCGCTTCCGGGTGGCGACGGGGCCCGCCGTACGGCTGACGGTGTCGGCCCTGACGGGAGAGGAGATCGAGGCGGTCGCGGACGCGCTGGCCGACGCGGCCGGGGCCGCGCCGGCGCGGAGCTACGGCTGATCCGCGGTGAGCGGGGCGGGAGTTGAGGCCAGGACCGGGACCGGGGCCCTGGTCGCGGGCGCGGGCGTCGACGTGGGCGTCGGGGTGGGCTCCGGCTTCGGTTCGGACGTGTGCGCGGTGCGCGAGCCGCTGCTCCTGTTCTGGGTGAGCGCGGCGCCGACGAGCACGATGACCGCGCCGACCGGGGTGTTCCAGTGCAGCGGCTCGTCGAGGACGGCCACACCGGCGGCCGTCGCGATGACCGGGACGAAGTACGTGACCATCTGACCGGTCGTCGGACCCACTTCGGCCACGAGACCGTACTGGATCAGCAGGGCCAGGCCCGTACCCAGGCTGCCGAGCGCGACCACGGCGAGCAGCGGCACCACCGGGAAGGACGTCGGCAGATCGGTGAACAGCGGTGTGACCACCGCCAGTTGCAGCGTCGCCATGAACAACTGGGCCCCGGTGAGCGAGAGATGCGAGCTGCCGTTGCCCGCCAGCGTACGGCGCACATAGACCCAGCCGACGGCGTAGCTGAGCGAGGCCAGCAGGGCCATGGCCGTACCGGTGAAGTCCAGCCCGGAGAAGCCCTGCCAGGCGCCGAGCACGGTCAGCACGCCGATGAAGCCGAGACCCAGGCCGCCGACCCGGCGCCGGGTGGGGCGGTCCTCGGACAGCGCCACGAGCGAGAGCAGCATGCCCCACAGCGGTGAGGTGGCGTTGCAGATGCCGGCGAGCGTCGACGGGATGGTCAGCTCGGCGTAGGAGAAGAGCGAGAACGGCACGGCGTTGAGGATGAACGCCGCCACCGTGAGATGGCCCCAGGTGCGCAGGCCCCGGGGCAGCCGCTCGCGCCGTACGGCTATCGCGACGGCCAGGACCGCCGTGCCGAAGAACAGCCGGCCGAAGGTCACCTGGAACGGCGCGTAGCTCTGGGTGCCGACCTTGATGAGCAGGAAGCTGAAGCCCCAGATCAGCGAGAGCACGCCGAACCGGATGCGCCAGTCGATCGGAGTGCGGCGGGAGGGGGTGGCGGAGGATCCGGTGCGCCCGGTGCGGGGCGGGGTCGCTGTGCTCATACGGCAACGATGAGGCTCGCGACCTCTTAGGACAAGCGAGAATATCTCGACCCGTTCGCGTAGCATCGCTTACATGTTGAATCTGGAGAGACTGCGGATCCTGGACGCGCTCGCCCGGCACGGCTCGGTGAGCGGCGCCGCCGACGGGCTCCATGTGACCACGTCCGCCGTCTCGCAGCAGCTGGCCAAACTGGAGCGGGAGGTCGGCCAGCAACTGCTCACCAAGCACGGACGCGGCGTCCGGCTCACCGACGCGGGACGGCTGCTCGCCGACCACGCCGCGCGGATCATCTCCCAGGTGGAACTCGCGCAGTCGGACATCGAGGCGCAGCGTGGTCAGGCGGTCGGCGAGGTGCGGCTCTCCGCGTTCCCCACGGCGGCCCGTGGCCTGTTCCCCGTCGCGCTCGCCTCGCTGCGCAAGGCACATCCCGATCTGCGGGTGCGCTCACTGGAGTTGGAGCCCGACGGCGCGATCCGGCAGGTCCTGCGGGGCGATCTCGATCTCGCCGTCGTACTCGACTGGAACAACAAACGGCTGCCGGTGCCCGGCGGGCTCGCGACCGCGTCGCTGCTGGAGGACGCCGCCGATGTGGCGATGCCGGCCGATCACCCGCTGGCGGACCGGCGGGACGTCGATCTGGAGGAGTTCGCCCATGACTCGTGGGTGTCCTGGCCGACGGGCGAGTTCTGCCACGAGTGGCTGGTGTTCACGCTGCGCTCGAAGGGGATCGAGCCGCGGATCGAGCACATGGCCGGTGAGCAGCACACCCAACTGGAGCTGGTCGGCGGCGGGTTGGGGGTCTGTGTCGCGCCGAGACTCGGACGCGGGCAACTGCCCGGGAACGTCGTGGTGGTGCCCGTACGGCAGAAGATGTTCCGGCATGTGTACGCGGTGTGGCGCGCCGACGCCGACCGCCGCCCGTCGATCAGGGC
>NZ_JBHUZM010000102.1:0-28902 GCF_042667665.1 Streptomyces sp. NPDC057307
GCCCGCCCTTGCTCACCGGGCCGCCCGCGGTGCTCACCGCGCTCATGGCGCTCCCGCCGTCACCGCCGCCTTCGCTGCCTTCGCTGCCTTCGCTGCCTTCGCTGCCTTCGCCGCGACTGTCGTGCTCACTTCTCGACCACCGCGCCCTCGGCGATGGTCTTCAACTGCTCGTCGTACGCCTTCGCCGCGTCCGCCGCGGACGAGTCACCGGTCGTCACCGACTCCATCGCCTCGCCGACGGCGGACGAGACCTGTGGGTAAACGGGCAGCGCGGGGCGGTAGTTGGTCACCTCGACGAGCTTGGTGAAGAACTCGATGCCGGGCATCGACTTCAGATACCTCGGATCGGCCGCCACGTCCTTACGGACGGCGATCTGCGCGCCGACGACATCCCACTCGACGGCGTTCTCCTTCGTCTGCTGCGTCTTGATGAACTCGAAGGCCAGGTCGGGATTCTGGGACTTCTGCGGGATCGACCACGCCCACCCGCCGGACATCGACACACTGCCGGGCGCCTGCCCGTTCTGCGTCGGCATCGGCGTCTGGGCCAGCTCGGTGGACCACTCGGGCCACTCCTTGGGGCCCTTGTTGATCCAGTTCTGCCCCATCCAGGACCCGTCGAGGGAGATCGCCAGCTTCCCCTCGGGGAAGAACTCGGTCGCGACGCGCGTACCGATGTTGGGGTCCAGCGCGTCGGAGACGTCGGGCCCCAACTTCTCGGAGTACACGGTCCGTACGAAGTCGAGCGCGTCCGTGAAGCCCTTGTTGCCCGCCACCCACTTCTTCGACGCCGGGTCGTAGAGCGGGTCCGCGCCCGTGCCGTACAGCAGCATCTCGAAGCCCTGCATCACGGCGGCCTCACCGGGGCCCTTGCCGGTGTAGACGTTGAGCGGGATCACGTCCGGGACCTCGCGCTTGATCGTGCGCGCCGCGTCCAGGACCTCCGCCCAGTTCTTGGGCTGCCAGTCGGCCGGCAGCCCCGCCTCGGCGAAGATCTTCTTGTTGAACCAGAGACCGCGGGTGTCGGTGCCGTCCGGGACGCCGTACGTCTTGCCGTCCTCCGCCTTCGCGGCCGACTTCGCCGTGTCGACGAACTGGTCCCAGGCGTCCCACTTGTTCAGATACTCGTCCAGCGGACGCAGATAGCCGGCCTTGATGTCCGAGTTGATACGGAAGGTGTCCTCGTAGACCACGTCGGGCGCGGTCTTCGGGGAGCGCATCATCTGCTGCGCCTTGGTGGCGTAGTCGTTGTCCGGGGCCTGGATCGGGATCAGCTCGACCTTCTTGCCCGGATTGTCCTTCTCGAACTGCTTCTTCACGGACTCCAGATAGTTGTCCTTGAAGCGGATCTTGTTGTCCGTCGATCTGTTGTAGGCCACCTTGATGGTGTCCGGATCACTGCCGGACCCGCCGCCGCACGCGGTGAGCGCACCGGCGGTCAGGACCGTGACGAGGATGAGTGGGGCGGTGGGGCGCACGGGCACGACCTCCTCTTTTAGCCGCGAAGGGCTGCCCGGCGACCGTAGGACCGTGTCAATCTCAAGGTCAATCCCCGTGCACAGCTCAGTGCACCGCTCGGTGCGTCGCCCCGTACGCCTCCTCGTGCACCGCGCGGTGCGACGCTCACTCCCCCCGGGGCACGAGCGGGCGGACCTCGGCGGCCGTGAAACGTACGAAGCCCTCCGGGTCCGGCTCGTCGGGCGTCGGCTGGAGGACCACGGTGTCGGCCCCGGCCTCCACCAGCGCCTGCACGGCCTCGGCGACGGCGGCGGCCGGGCCCGCGACGCCGTGCGGCAGCCCGGTGGCGTCCAGCTCGGCGCGCAGCCGCTCGGCGCCGCCCGGACCGGTCGCCGTGTGCAGGTAGACGACCACCGGATGACGGCCGCCGCGCCCCGCCGACTCCCGTCCCTCCGCGATGAGCCGGCGCGCGCGGCGCACCTCGTCGGGCGACGTGCCGCCGGTCAGGATCGTGCCGTCGGCGGCCTCGCCCGTCAGCCGCATCGTGCGCGGCCCGGTGGCGCCGGCGTACACGGCGGGCGGCGCAGGGGTGGTGGCCGGCGGCCAGTCGAGAGCGACGGCGTCCAGCTTCACGTAACGCCCGTCCGTGGTCACCCGCTCGCCCGCCAGCAGCGCGCGCAGCGCCACCAGGTGCTCGCGCAGCAGCGTCACGGGCGACTCGACGCGCGTACCGGTCTGCGCCATCCAGTCCTGGACGCCGTGCCCGATCCCGAGGACCGGCCGCCCCGGGAACAGCCGGTGCAGGGTGGCGGCCTCCATCGCCGTCAGCGCGACATTGCGCAGGGGTACGGGGAGCAGACCCACCCCGACGCGCAGCCGCTCCGTCCAGGCCATGGCGGCGGAGGCGCTTGCGATACCGCTCTCCAGGAAGCAGTCCTCCCAGAGCCACAGCTCCTCCAGGCCCGCCTCGTCGGCGGTGCGGGCGATGTCGCGGAGTCGTTCGGGGGGCAGTTGGGGGCGGAACACGGCGCCGAGAACAGTCATGCGGGCATTCTTCACGCCGGGGCACGGCTCCGACCACCGGGTTGACCGGCCGCGCCAAGCGACTTCGCGCCGCCGCGACGGCGTGCTACGGAGCCGGTGACGATCAGGCCGGAGCGCCCTGCTGGCGCGTGGAACTGCTACCGCGTGGACCCGCTACCGCGTGGACCCGCTACCGCGTGGACCTGCTACCGCGTGGAGGCGATCCACCGGTACTGCAGCTCGGGGCGGCCGACCTGGCCGTACTGGGGGCTGCGGCCCGCCTGCCCGGCGCCGACCAGATGCTCCAAATAGCGGCGCGCGGTGATCCGGGAGATACCGAGCCCGGCCGCCGCCTCCGTGGCGGTCAGCCCCTCCCGCGCGTCACGCAGCGCACGCGTCACCGACTCCAGCGTCGGCCCGCTGAGCCCCTTCGGCAGCGACGCGGGCTGCGGCGCCCGCAGCGCGCCGAGCGCCCGGTCCACCTCGTCCTGTCCACTGGCCTCACCGGCGGCGGCGCGGAACTCGGCGTAACGGCTCAGGCGGTCGCGGAGCGTGGCGAAGGCGAAGGGCTTCAGTACGTACTGCACCACTCCCAGCGACACCCCCTCGCGTACGACGGTGAGATCGCGCGCCGACGTGACGGCGATGACGTCCGCGTGGTGGCCGGCGGCCCGCAGACTGCGCAGCAGTTGGAGCCCGTGCCCGTCCGGCAGATACAGGTCGAGGAGGATCAGATCGATGTCCGTACGCTCCAGGACGCGGCCGGCCTCCACCCGGGAGTGGGCGACCCCGGCCACCTCGAAGCCCGGCACGCGGCCCACGTACAGCTGATGGGCGTCGGCGGCGACGGGGTCGTCCTCGACGACGAGCACACGAATGGGGCGGGTGCCGCTCTCCCTGCTGGTCCCGGTCATGATCCGCCGTGCTCCCCGCTGTCGGTCGTGGCACCGGCCATCGGCTCCGCCGGCCGGTCCGTAGCTGCCACCGTGTCCCGCTCCCTCTCCCTGTCTCCGGGACGCGTCGGGCCCGCGGGACGCGCGGGACCCGTGAGCGCCCCGTCGCGCGCGCCGAGCGGCAGCCGTACGGTGAACTCCGCCCCGCCGGCCCGCCCCGGTGTCAGCTCCACCGTCCCGTGCGCCCGGTGCACCGCCTGGCGTACGAGTGCCAGACCGAGCCCGCGTTCCGCGCCCCGGGTCGACCAGCCGCGCCGGAAGACCTCCTCGATGTCACCGGGCGCGACGCCCGGCCCCGTGTCCCGTACGCGCAGCAGCAGTTCGCCGTCCTCGACCAGCGCGGTGACCGTGACCCGCGCGCCGTCCGTGCCCTGGGCGGCGTCCATCGCGTTGTCGATCAGATTGCCCAGCATGGTCACCAGATCGCGCGCGGCGAGCGACGGCGGCAGCACCCCGTCGTCTATGCGGCTGTCCTCCGCCAGCACCAGCTCCACACCCCGCTCGTTCGCCTGCGCCGCCTTCCCCAGCAGCAGCGCCGCCAGCACCGGCTCGGCCACCGCGCCGACGACCCGGTCCGTGAGCACCTGCGCCAGCTCCAGCTCCGCCGTGGCGAACTCCACCGCCTCGTCGACCCGCCCCATCTCGATCAGCGACACGACCGTGTGCAGCCGGTTCGCCGCCTCGTGCGCCTGCGAGCGCAGGGCCTGGGTGAAGCCTCGCTCCGAGTCCAACTCGCCCGACAGTGCTTGGAGTTCGGTGTGGTCCCGGAGCGTCGCGACCGTACCGCGCCGCTCGCCGCCGATCACCGGGCGGGTGCTGACGACCACGATCCGGTCGGCCGTCATATGGACCTCGTCCACGCGTGGCTCCGACGCGAGAAGCGCGCCGACGAGCGGGGCGGGCAGCCCGAGTTCGTCGATGTTCCGGCCCACGGCGCTGTCGTCCAGACCGAGGAGTTCCTGCCCGCCGTCGTTGATCAGCGCGATCCTGCGCCGCCCGTCCAGCATCAGCAGTCCCTCGCGTACGGCGTGCAGCGCGGCCTCGTGGTAGTCGTGCATCCGGCTCAGCTCGCCCGCGTTCATCCCGTGGGTGTGCCGGCGCAGCCGGGCGTTGATGACGTACGTCCCCACACCGCCCAGCGCGAGGGCGCCCCCGGCCGCCAGCGCCAGGACCCGCACCTGCTTCTCCAACTGGCTGGAGATCCGGTCGACGGTGATACCGACGCTGATCAGCCCGATGATCCGCCCGTCGTCCTTCACCGGGGTCACCACCCGCGTGGAGGGGCCGAGCGTGCCCGTGTAGGTCTCCGTGAAGGTCTTGCCGAGCAGCGCGGGCCGCGTCGTGCCGATGAAGGGCAGCCCGATCAGCTGGGGGTCCGGGTGCGTCCAGCGCGTCCCGTCCGGCTTCATGATCGTCACGAAGTCCACGCCGGTGTCGACCCGGACGTGCTCCGCGTAGGGCTGGAGCGTGGCGGACGGGTCGTCGGACCTGATGGCCTCCCGTACGGAGGGGGAGTCGGCCATCGCCCGTGCCGTGGCCGTCACCTGGCGCTCCGCGGTCTCCTCGGCCTGCGCCCGGTCGGTGAAGTACGCGAACAGTGCGCATCCGGCCACGACAGCCGCGACCAGCACGACCTGCATCGCGAAGAGCTGGCCGGCGAGGCTGCGGGGACGGGGTAGCTGCATGGCACAAGTCTGCCTGGCCGAAATCGTATGAACGAAATGCACGTAAGGGTGACCGGCGTCACAGGCTGAGCCATAGTCGCCGGGACCCCCTCGGGACGGGAGGGTCGCGTAGGGACAAACGAGTCAAGGAGGACCCGTGGCCGCTACTCGGGACCGTACCCATTATCTGTATCTGGCCGTGATCGCCGCGGTGATTCTCGGAATCACGGTCGGATTCGCTGCCCCGGGGGTGGCCGTCGAGCTGAAGCCCATCGGAACGGGCTTCGTCAATCTCATCAAGATGATGATCTCCCCCATCATCTTCTGCACCATCGTGCTGGGCGTCGGATCCGTCCGCAAGGCCGCCAAGGTCGGCGCCGTCGGCGGTCTGGCCCTGGGCTACTTCATGGTCATGTCGACCGTGGCGCTGGCCATCGGCCTCGTCGTCGGCAACATCCTGGAGCCCGGCGCGGGCCTGCACATCACCGACGCCACGGCGGACGCCGGCGCGGCCCAGGTCTCCGGCGACGCCGAGAGCACCGCCGAGTTCCTGGTCGGCATCATCCCGACCACGCTCGTCTCCGCCTTCACCGAGGGCGAGGTGCTCCAGACACTGCTCGTCGCGCTGCTGGCGGGCTTCGCGCTCCAGGCGATGGGCTCCACCGGTGAGCCGATCCTGCGCGGCATCGGGCACATCCAGCGCCTGGTCTTCCGCATCCTCGCGATGATCATGTGGGCGGCCCCGGTCGGCGCCTTCGGCGCGATCGCGGCGGTGGTCGGCGAGACCGGCATGGACGCGCTGAAGTCGCTGGCGGTCATCATGATCGGCTTCTACATCACCTGCGCGCTGTTCGTCTTCGTCATCCTCGGCGCGCTGCTCAAGGTGATCACCGGCATCAACATCTTCTCGCTGCTGAAGTACCTGGCGCGCGAGTTCCTGCTGATCCTGTCCACCTCGTCGTCGGAGTCGGCGCTACCGCGGCTGATCGCGAAGATGGAACACCTGGGTGTCAGCAAGCCCGTCGTCGGCATCACCGTGCCGACCGGCTACTCCTTCAACCTCGACGGCACCGCGATCTACCTCACGATGGCGTCGCTGTTCATCGCCGAGGCGATGGGCGACCCGCTCGCCATCGGTGAGCAGATCGGGCTTCTCGTCTTCATGATCATCGCGTCGAAGGGTGCGGCGGGCGTCACCGGCGCCGGCCTGGCAACCCTGGCGGGCGGCCTTCAGTCGCACCGGCCCGAACTGGTCGACGGCGTCGGCCTGATCGTCGGCATCGACCGCTTCATGAGCGAGGCGCGCGCCCTGACGAACTTCGCGGGCAACGCGGTCGCGACGGTCCTCGTCGGTACGTGGACGAAGGAGATCGACCGGGCCAGGGTGGACGAGGTGCTGGCGGGCCGGCTCCCGTTCGACGAGAAGATGCTGGTGGACGACCACCACGGGGCGGCCGAGGACCCCGTTGCCGAAGGGCCCAGCCTCACGAAGGGCTCGGACGGCCCGTCGGAGGGTCCGTCGGAGGTGCCGGAGGCGCGCGACGCGGACGGGACGCCGGCGAAGGTCTGACGCGGGTCGTCGGACGGCTTGCCTGTTCGACCGTCCGACCGTTCGACTCTCTGACCGCTTGAAGCGCGTGAACCGCGTGAACCGCATGACCCAGGCCGGGGGTTGATCCCCCATCTCCCCGGCCCTGCGAATGACCGGCCCGTACGGAGACGTCCGCACGGGCCGGTCGGCTCTCTGCCGTGTGACGCGGGCCGGCCTACCTGTCGGCTCAGCCGTACGGGATCCGGACCACCGACTGGTTGCCGATGCCGAGCGTGCTGGCACCGTTGCCGATGGCGTTCCAGACCTCGATCCGCACCTTGCCGTTGACCAGGTCGCCGTGCGAACCGGTCGACGCCTTGAGGCCCTTGGCCTGCGTGTAGTGCTCGAAGCCGGTTGCCGGGTCCGTCGCGAAGTAGTTGTACGTCTCCGTACGGTCCCAGCTGCCGTCGCCCGTACGGTCGTAACTCACCCTCACCTGCTGGCCGTTGGCCACCGTCGTACCCGCGTCGACGAAGAGGTCGAACTGGGTCGCCCCGCCGTTGTAGGCCCGGGTGATCCCGCCGGAGGTGAAGACCTGCGGGTTGTACGGCGTCCCGTCGCGGTTGCCGCCGCCCGCCGACGTCAGCGTGGCGTTCGCGCCCGACCCGGTGGCGTCACCGAGGCCGCCGCCGGTGCGGGCGTACAACTGCGAGGAGCCGGATGGGGGATCGGTCGGCGGGTCGGTCGGCGGGTCCGTCGGGCCGGAGCCGCCACGGGTCCAGACGCCGACGTAGTCGACGAGCATCGGCCGCCCCGGCACAGTGGCCGGCGTCGGTGTCGGACCGCCGAGCGCGTCGGGGAACGCGCCGCCGATCGCGACGTTGAGCAGGATGAAGTACCCCGCGTGCTCGGTCATGTTGGCCCAGGTCGTCGCGTCCAACTGGGCCTGTGTGACGGTGTGGTAGAGCTGGTCGTCCACGTACCAGCGCAGCGCGTTGGGCGAGCTGGAGCGGTCCCACTCGAAGCGGTACGTGTGGAAGGCCGACTGGCAACTCGATCCGGGGCAGGCGCGGTTGGCGCCGATACCGGTGGTCTCGTTACAGGGGCCGCCCGGGTTCACACCGCAGTGCAGCACCGCCCAGACGGAGTTGATCCCGTTGACGTTCTCCATGATGTCGAACTCGCCGATGGCGGGCCAGTTCCAGTAGTTGCCCCGGTAGGGCGCGCCGAGCGCCCAGAAGGCGGGCCAGTAGCCGGCCGCGGCGGCGCCGGTCACGTTCGGCATCTGAATCCGGCCCTCGATGCGCAGGGTGCCGCCGGCCGGTGCCTTGAAGTCCGCGCGCTTCGTCTCGACGCGCGCGGACGTCCAGTTG
This sequence comes from Streptomyces sp. NPDC057307, assembly GCF_042667665.1. Lineage (NCBI taxonomy): Bacteria > Bacillati > Actinomycetota > Actinomycetes > Kitasatosporales > Streptomycetaceae > Streptomyces > Streptomyces sp. NPDC057307. The sequence continues at coordinate 8,003 of NZ_JBHUZM010000102.1, forward strand.
CCCGCGCCGTCCCTGAGCGGGGTGATCTTCAGATTCCCGCTGCCGTCGAGGCTCAGGTTCTCGGCGTTGGCGGTGTAGTTCTGGATCTCGCCGGTGCCCCAGTTGCCCGGGCCGCCGGGGTAGCCGTGTCCGGTGTCCACCTGCCAGTTGGCGGCGGACGGCGGCGCGCCGTTCCCACCGTTGAAGTCGTCGCTCCACTGGAGGTTCCAGCCGGGCGCGGGCGGTACGTCGCCCCGGGCGGTGCCGGCGCCGGTCAGCCCGACGAATCCGGCGACGGCGACGGACATCGCGAGGAGGGCGGCGATGAGGGGGGTGCGGGGGGTGCGCGGTCTGTTTCTCGTGCGGCTCGTTCTCAAGGAACACCTCCGGTGTGGATGGTGCCGAGATGTGTCTGCGAGGGAGTGAGAGCGCTCTCAGCTCTGTTGTTTAGATGAACCCCGAGAACCCGTCAATGACCTGGACGCGTTGAATTCCTGAAGCCGTCGCGAGCCGTCGCGAGCCGTCGCGGGCTGTCGCGGGCTGTCGCGGGCAGCCGCCCTACCGCTCGCCGGGGCGCCCGTGGGTGTAGAGCGCGGCGACGGCCCGCGTGACGGCGGCGAGCGTCCGCATGTACTCGTACGCGTACAGCGGCGGGGTCCCGGCGTCCGGCCGGCCGTTCCGGTCGAGCAGCCGGTACGCGGTCCGGTGCAGTTCCCGGACGGGCGCACCGTCCGTGTCGCCGAGATCCTCCAACAGCAACAGGCTCAACTGGCCCAGGAGTTGACGCGTCGTCGCGTCCACCCAGGGCCGCTCGGGGAGGGCGAGCCTGCGGGCGAGGGCGTGCTCGACGGTGCGGGAGATCGTCACAAGGTCGACGGGCAACGCCACATCACCGGTCTCGTTCATCGGGCCTCCCGCCTCTGGGGAGTTGTACGGCTCCGAGGGCCGTCCCCACTCACCTTCCCCGCCGCGAGTGTGAACCGGGAGGAGCGGGGGAGTACAGGGGCGCACGGGTGCGCGGACCGCGGCGGCCGGTCAGCCGACGAGGTCCCGGGTCAGCTCTTCGAGCCGGGCCGCGTCCTTCGGGTCGAAGAAGGCGTGGTCAAGGCTGATCGGCCGGTGCAGGGCGTACGCGCTGAGCGGTGCGCCGGGCGGGTTGTCGACGCGGGCGGCCAGCGGGCGGATGCCCTCCTCGACGGGCTTGCCGTACCTCTTCAGCGACTCGACGTGCGCCGCCGTCTCGGCGTCGAACTCGCCGCAGAAGCCGGTCGACACACCGCCGGGGTTGATCAGCACGTAGCGGGTGCGGACCCCGTCCGCCGCGTGCCGCGCGGCGTACGCGACACCGAGCAGATCGTTGGCGCGGCCGGCCTGGAACTGCGCCTCCATGCCGGTGTAGGCGCGGCGGAGCATGAGGTCGTCCCAGTGGACGCGTCCGGCGGGGACGCCGGGGCCGGACACGTTGACGATGACACGGGGGCCGGAGCCGTCGCTGTCGGTCAGACCGTGGCTGAGCAGATAGCGGCTCAAGTACTCCAGCGCGAAGACCCCTTCGATGCCCTCGGCCGTCTCCCACCGGGTGGCCCGGAAGTAGCGGGCGCACAGGACCAGGGCGTCCACGTCGGGGAAGTCGCCGTTGATCCGCTCGATGACGCGTCTGTTCTCGCTGATCAGGCTGAGGTCGGCCGGGACGAAGGTGGCGCCGGGGACGGTCCGCGCCTTGCGCTCGTCGCGGCCGACGATGACGACGGTGTCGCCCCGGCGGAGGTAGTCCCGGGCGAGGGCCCGGCCCATGCCGTCGGTGCCACCGGTGATCACGAGGGTCTTCATCGACTGTCCTCTCAGTACTGCACGCCTTGAAACTGAACCAACAAGTTCAATCTACTGACCTGATTCGTTCGCAAGCAACCGGCAGAACCACATCACTGAACCAGCGGGTAATATCCGACTCCATGGCAGCCACCTCACGCGGACGGATCGACAAGCGGCAGGCGATCCTGGAGGGCGCGTTCACCGTGTTCGCCCGCCGGGGCTACGCGCAGGCGTGCGTGCAGGACATCGCGGACGCGGCGGGCGTCGCCAAGCCCACGGTCTACAACCACCTCACCGACAAGGCGACGCTGTTCCGCCACGCGATGGAGGCGGCGGCGCGGACCGCGCTGGACGGGCGGCTCGCCGCGCTCGCGCCGCTGCTCGAACCGGGCGACGATCCGCGCGCCACGCTGGAGGGTGTCGGGCTCGACCTGCTGCGGCTGCACTGCGACGAACGCTCGTGCGCGCTGCGGCGGCTGCTCTACGCGGAGTTCACGACGTTCCCCGACGCCCTCGACCTGGTCGCCGCCGCCGGCCCGCACCACCTCGTCGACGCCCTCGCCGACCGGCTGGCCCGGCTCATGCTCGCGGGCCGACTGCGCGGCACGGACCCGGCGCGGGCCGCGGAGCAGTTCATGGCGCTGCTCGTCGGCCCGCTGGAAGCCCGCTCCCACATGGGCACGCGCCCGGTCCCGGACGCGGAACTGCGCGAGCTGGCCGACGCCGCCGTCGACACCTTCCTCCACGCCTTCGGCCGGACGCCCGGGGCCCGGCCGACGCGCTGATATCGCCGCGCGACTCCACCCCACCGCGAACTACGCTCCGTCCATGAGTGTGCTGAGCCACGACCGTCACCGCGCCGAACTCCTCGCACAGACCGCCCTGTTGCGCTCGGCCGTCCGGGGCGCGGACCTGACCGCCCCCGTACCCACCTGCCCCGGCTGGAACCTCGGCCAACTGCTGCGGCACGTCGGCGGTACGCACCACTGGGCCGAGACTGTCGTCCGCACCCGGGCCACGACCCCCGTACCGGAGGACCTGGTCAACGACGTCTCCGGCTACGCCGACGCCGATCCCCAGGAGATGGACGCGTGGGTCGCCGAGGGCGCGACCGGACTGGCGGACGCCCTGCGCGCCGCCGGGCCCGCGGAGCGGGTGTGGACGCCGGGTCCGGGCGGGACCACGGCGTTCTGGGCGCGCCGTATGCTCCACGAGGCCGTGGTCCACCGGGCGGACGCGAGCTGGGCCGTCGGGTCGGAGTTCGTGGTCGAGGACGACCTCGCCGTCGACGGCATCGAGGAGTGGATGGGCTTCGGCACCGTACCGGAGGTCATCGAGCCGAAGCCCGGAGTCCCGCCACTGCTCGGCCCCGGCCGCACCCTGCACTTCCGCGGCCCCGGCACGGCGCCGGGCTGGCTGGTCGACCTGACGGGCGCCGCGGTCACCTGCCACCGCACGGACGCCCCACCCCCCGTCGCCGCCGTCACCGTACGCGCACCCCTGACCGACCTCCTCCTGCTCCTCTACGGACGACGCACCGCCGCGGACAGGACCGTCGAGGTCGACGGCGACGTACGACTGCTGGACCTCTGGGTGGAGCGGTCGGGGTTCTGGCTCCGGGAGTGACGTCAAGCCCGCCCGAGCGCTGCCTCGACGCGCTCGCGCATGGCGGCGGCGCGCGGGTCGTCATACCCACGGACCAACTCCAGCGCGGCGGTCCAGTGCCCGGCGGCGGCCCCCGGATCGTCCGTCACGACGACCCCGGCCAGCCCGTCGAGCGCGACGGCCTCCTGCCACGTGTCCCCCAACTCCCGGTGCGCCGCGACAGCCCGCCGGTGGAACCGCGCTGCTTCCGACCCGCGTTCGAGCGCCTGGTACGTCTGCCCGGCCCCGTACCAGGCGAGCGCCTCCCGGCTTCTGTTACCGAGCCGGCGGTGGAGGGCGGCGGAGCGCTGGTAGGAGGTGAGGGCGTCGTCGTGCTTGCCGAGGGAGCGTTGGGCGTCGCCGAGGGCGATGAGCCAGTAGCCCTCCAGCCGGTCGTCGCGCAGCGAGAGTGCGATGTCCAGCGCCTGCTGGGCCGAGTTCAGGGCCGCTTCCGGCCGGCCCTCTTCGAGCTGGAGACAGCTCATGACCCGCAGGATGTTCCCCTCGCCCCGGGGGTTGTCCATGGCGCGGTGCGCCGACAACGCCTCCCCGGCGACGGTGGACGCTGCGGCCGACCGGCCCGCGCTGTAGTGGGCGGACGCCAGGTTGGACAGGGCGATCGCCGCCCACGGCGGCGAGTCCGCCTCCTGGAAGAGGGGGATGGCCTGAGCGAAGTGGTCTGCGGCAGAAGTCAGTTGACGCCTGCGGAGGTGTACGAGGCCGATCAGGTTCAGTGAGGTCGCCTCGCCGACGGGGTCGGCCGTTTCGCGGCGGATCTCCAGCGCGCGCCGGTGGCAGTCCAGCGCCTCGGACAGCCGATCCACCCGGACGTTGTCCCTGCCGAGGTGGGTGAGGAGCTGGGCTTCGGCGTGACGGTCGCCGGACCGTCGGGCCGCCTCCAGCGCGATGTCGCCGACCGCCAGCCACTCGGTGACGGGCGCCGAGGATGGGCGGGCGTTCCAGAAGACGACCGCGAGCTGCCAGGCCATTCGGTCGGCGGTGCCGGCCGCGGCACGGATCGCTTGGAGGAGGTTGGTGTGCTCGCGTTCGGCCCAGTCCACCGCGGAGTCGTAGTCGGCGAACTCCGACGAACGCACGTCGTCCCCGGAGGGCGTCAGCGCCGCGTGTTGTTCGTCGGGACTGATCCAGGTCTGGGCGGCGTCCGCGCCGTGCAGATACCAGTCCAGTACGCGGTACAGCGCGGCTTCCCGCTCCCCGGCCGTCTCTTCATGGTTGGCCTGGTCGGTGGCGTACGCGCGGAGCAAGTCGTGGAACTGATAGCGGTCGGGTCCCATCTGTTCCAGCAGATGGGCATTGACCAGGGAATCGAGCAGTTGCCGGGTCCTGGGGACGGGAACGGCGGCGAGGGCGGCCGCGGCGCGCAGGCCGAACTCGGGGCCCGGATGCAGGCCGAGCAGGCGGAACAGCCGGGCCGCCTGCTCCGACAGGGCGCGGTAGGACCAGGCGAAGACGGTGCGGACGGCCTCCGCCTCCTCGTCGTCGCCTGTGCTCAGCGCGTCCCAGAGGGCCGACTCGTCCCGCAGGTCGGCGATCAGGTCGTCCAGGCGCAGATGTGGCCGGCTTGCCGCGCGCTCGGCCGCGATACGCAGCGCCAGGGGCAACCGCGCGCAGAGATCGGCCAGTTCGGTCAGTTTCTCCAGGTCGTCCTCCGCGCGGTGGCCGGAGGTGACGGCACGCAGGAGCGCCACGGCCTCGGCCTGCGGGAGCGTGCCGAGCGTCAGCCTGCGGGCCCCGTCCCGCACGGCCAGTCCGGAGAGCCGGCTCCGGCTGGTGACGAGGACGAGGCAGCCCGGACCGCCGGGCAGCAGCGGACGGACCTGGCCGACGGTCGCCGCGTTGTCGAGGACCACGAGCATTTGGCGGTCGGCCAACAGCGAGCGGTAGAGCGCCGCCGCGGCGTCGATGTCCTGCGGTACGGACCCCGCCGGTACACCGAGGGCGGGCAGGAACCGGTGCAGGGCCTCTTGGGCGGTGACCGGCTCCCCGGGGTCGTACCCACGCAGATTGACGTAGAGCTGCCCGTCCGGGAAGCGGTCCTGGACCTGATGCGCCCAGCGCAGGGCGAGCGAGGTCTTGCCCGCGCCGGCGGTGCCCGCGATGACACAGACGCAGATGACCAGCGGGTCGCCGTTCTCCCCGGCCACGACGGCGTTCAGCTGATCGAGCTCATGGACCCGGTTGACGAAACCGTGCACATCGGCGGGAAGCTGGCGTGGCTGCGGGCCGGTCTGCTCGCCGCCAGGACCGTGGAAGTGAATGCCGCCGGTGACTCTTCCGGCCTGCACGACGTCGCGCGAGGATCCCGACAGGTCGTTCGCCGACCCGCCGGGGCGTTCCTCGTCGTTTCCGTTCTCGCTGATCGTCTACTCCGGCCGGCTCGTCGGTGCGGGGAGGTGGGCCACGACCCGATCGAAGTACGAAGCGATCTCCTCGCCGGACTCGTAGAGCGACTTGATGTAGTGCTCCCACTCGGCGACCACGTCGGGCTCCGTGAAGCGGATCGCCCCCTGCGGGTGCCCCGCGTCGGAGTAAAGGATGTTGAAGAGCGTCCGGCCGCCGAGCACCACCAATTCCGGCAGCGGCCCCGATCGCTCGACAGCGGCGACGGATTCGGCACTCACGACGCGTACACGCGCGCCGAATTGGGCCTGCTGCCGCAGTGAGTGCAATTCCCATTGGAGATAGGGAGTCAGAGGCTCTTCGACCACGCGAACGCGGTGAAAGGCGTGCCCCTGACGTTCGTCCTCCCGGGCGGCGGCAGCGAGACTGTTGTCGCGCTCGCGCATGAGCCGCAGCGACTCTTCCCATTCGCCCCGCCGAAGGGCGTCGCGGCTCGGGCTGCCCTGCTCCTCGAAGTGCTGTCGGCGCTCCAACTTCCAGGAGTCCGCGTCGCGGAGTGCGGCGCTGCGCTCGCGGAAGTCCTTTCGGTACGCCTCGCGGACGAGTCGCTCGCCGTCCTCCGGCAGGAGGGCGGGCGCGTACGTCTCAGGCATCGGCGATGTCCGCCTTCGCGGCACTCAGGGTGTTTCCCGGAATGATGACCAGGCGCTCGTCCGCGGCGAGTGAGACGCCTCGTGGAAGACGCGGAGCGTAGTGGCTGGTCAGATCTCGGCCGATCACGGCGATGTCGCCGTTGTCGAGCTGCCAGATGTCGGGGCACTCGTCGTTTCCGTCCGAATTACCGAGTTCTTCCGGCGACCTGCCGAGTCGCCGCTCGAATAAGGCGGACGGATCTGCTTCCCAGGCACGGGCCATGCCTACCTCCACGCGACGTGGTCGAGAGTGCTGACGAACCACATTTTAGATCCATTCGATTACGGAGAGCAACCAACATGGGTGGGTTCACGCCATCGGCAGGTGTATCAGTCTCTTGACACACTTTGCTCGGTTCGGCAGATTGTGTCAGAGCGCCGATACACTTGACGACGCCTCGGGGAGGGGTGCCCGTATGTCCGATTCGTTTGTGCCGGTGAGGAGTTGGCGGGTCTGGGTGGACGCTCCTCTTCGCTGGGCCGGTCCTCTCGTCGGGCTCGGGATCAGTCGGGTCGTCACCTTCAGCGCCGACTCCGACGTCGATCTCCTCTACGCCATCCCCGTCTTCGGGCTCTGCTCCGTCGCCGGTGTGCTCCTCGCGGATCTCGTCGTCCATCCCCGGCGGCGTGGTGTGCGGGAGGCGGTGGTGGTGCGGCGGCGGGTGCGGGATCAGATACCCCGTGCGCTCGCCGTGTCCCTCGGCGTGCAGGCCGTGCTGCTGGTGGTGCTGCTGGGCGTCGCCGTCGGTACCGCGTCCGCGGACGGGGCGGGGCGCGCGGGCAGGGCGCTGGTCGAGCGGTGTCAGGGGGACACCTACGTCGTCGGTCCCTGGCCGGGGCCGTACTACGCGTGGCCGGTTCTCGGTGGGCTCGTCGTCGGCAGCGTCGTCTGTGCGCTGACCCTGCGGCGCGTCACCGCGCGGGCCGGGGACGGCGACCGGCGGAGGGTCCGGGCGCGGGTGACCGTCGGGGCGTGGGGCGTGTTGGTGGCCGCGCCGCTCTTCGCCGTATCTTCGACCATGGCCGTGGCCGTGTTCAGCCTCCCCTGCGGCGGGCGGGCCGGGGACCTGGGCGCGGTGGGCCTGGCGGGCGTCGCGTTCGTCTCGGCCATGACGGCCGGCTGGTGCCTGGTCGCCCTGCTCGTGCCGCGCGTTCATATCGAGGAGCGACCATGACCACCGGCGGGCTCACCATCCGGGTGGATTCCCGCGCGCCCGTCCCGCCGTTCGAGCAGATCAGGGCGCAGCTCGCGGATCTGATCTCGGTGGGGCGCCTGCGCGAGGGCGACCGGCTGCCCCCCGTACGGCAGCTCGCCTCCGACCTCGGACTCGCCAACAACACCGTCGTCCGGGCCTACCGCGAGCTGGAGACGGCGGGCCTCGTGCACAGCAGGCGCGGGTCCGGTACGCGCGTGGCCGCGAGCGCGGCGGGCGCGGCCGGCGACGAGGCGAGGGCCACCCTCGCCGAGCACGCCCATGACTTCGCGCGCGCCGCGCGGCTGCTCGACGCGACCGACGAGGACGCGCTGGCCGCGATCCGGCACGCGCTCGCGACGGCGGAGGCGCCCCGGCCGTTGCCTTGACGCCGACGTCAAGGATTACCGTCGTGGACATGCGCATCGGCGAGCTGGCGGAGCGGGCGGGGACGAGTACCCGCACTCTGCGTTACTACGAGTCCCGCGGGCTGCTGCCCGCCCGGCGTGCGGGGAACGGCTACCGCACCTACGACGAGGACGATCTGCGGCTGATCCAGCAGATCCGGACCCTGCAGGACTTCGGGTTCGATCTGGAGGAGACGCGGCCGTTCGTCGAGTGTCTGCGGGCCGGGCATCCGGCCGGGGACTCCTGCCCCGCCTCGCTCGACGTGTACCGGGGCAAGCTCGCCGAGCTGGACGAGCTGATCGGGCGGCTCGGTTCGATACGGGCCCAGGTCGGCGAGCAGCTCGCGCAGGCCGAGGCTGCCCAGGCCGTCGAGCGGCCCCGGTCGCCGTCGCCCGGGCCGTCGCCCGAGCCGCCGATGCCCGAGCCGTTGTGCGAGCTGACCATGTACCCGCTCCGAGAGGGAGAAGACAGATGATCCAGGCAGAAGGCGTCGCCGCCGTCACGGACGCGAGCTTCGACGACGAAGTACTGAAGGCCGACCTTCCCGTGCTGGTGGAGTTCACCGCCGACTGGTGCCCGCCCTGCCGCCAGCTCGCACCGGTGCTCAGCGCCGTGGCCGCGGAGGAGGCGGCGCGGCTCAAGGTCGTACAGCTGGATGTGGACACGAACCCGGAGACGATGAACCGGTACGGCATCCTCGCGATGCCGACCCTGCTGGTGTTCCGCGCCGGCGAGCCGGTGAAGTCGATGGTCGGGGCCCGGCCCAAGCGCCGGCTGCTCCAGGAACTGGAAGACGTCATCTGACGCCTCGTCCGACACCCGCCACCGCGGCCCCGCGCACAAAAATACCCCGGCACCGAATTGACGGCCGGGGTATTGCTCTGCGTATATTGGGTGTTTCGACTTTCCTGCTTTTCGAAAGCCGAAATCAACTCACAAGGCAAAGCGTATCGGACAGGGGCTGAATTGTCAACCGAGGAATTGCAGAGCGAACAGCAATTCGTCTCGCTCCTCCATGAGCGTCTCGACGCGCTCAGGGAGCAGGCCGAAGCCGCCGTGCGCACGTCGATCGGGCAGGTCAGCACCGGTCGGCAGGCCATGGTGGAGCGGGACATCCGGGTCGCCGAGCACTCCGGCACCGTCACCACGCTGAATGCCGTGGAGACCGGGCTCTGTTTCGGCCGTATCGATCTCACCGACGGCGTCACCCACCACATCGGCCGAATCGGAATGCGGCAGGACGACGTGGAACGCACCCCGCTGCTCATCGACTGGCGTGCTCCCGTGGCCCGTCCTTTCTATCTCGCCACCGGCTATTCCACGATGGGTCTGCGCCGCCGCCGGCACATCACCACCGAGGGCCGGCGCGTCACCGCGCTCCACGACGAGATCATGGATCTCACCGACACCACCCGCACCGGGTACGAGGACCCCGACGGCGACGCCGTGCTGCTCGCCGCCCTCGACTCGGCCCGCACCGGGCGGATGACCGACATCGTGCGGACCATCCAGGCCGAGCAGGACCGCATCATCCGCGCGCCGCACCGCGGGGTGCTCGTCGTGGAGGGCGGGCCGGGCACCGGCAAGACCGCCGTCGCGCTGCACCGCGCCGCGTATCTGCTGTACGCGCACCGCGAGCAGCTGGCCCGGCGGGCCGTGCTGATCGTCGGGCCCAACCCGGCCTTCCTCGGCTACATCGGGGAGGTGCTGCCCTCACTCGGCGAGACCGGTGTGCTGCTGGCGACGGTCGGTGAGCTCTTCCCCGGCGTACACGCGACGGCCACCGACACCCCGGCCGCCGCGGCCGTCAAGGGGCGCGCCGAGATGGCGGGCGTGCTGGCCGCCGCGCTGCGCGACCGCCAGCAAGTCCCCGATCCGCACTTCGAGATCGAGCACGACGACGGAACGCTGTACCTGGACCGGGCGATGGCCGAGGACGCGCGCGCCCGCGCCCGTAACGTCGACCTCCCGCACAATCTCGCCCGGCCGCACTTCGCGTTCTCCGTGATCGACTCCCTCACCGAACAGCTCACCGAGCGCCTCGGCGCCGACCCGTACGGTGGCCCGAACCTCCTCGACGCCACCGACATCGCCCAGCTCGGCAAGGCGATCGCCACCAGCCCGGCGGTGCAGTCCGCGATCGACGAGCTGTGGCCCACCCTCACCCCCCAGGACCTCGTCGCCGACTACCTCGCTGAGCCCAGCCATCTGCCCGACGGCGACGGAGAGTTGATCCGCCGTCAGGTCAGCGGCGCCGACGACTGGACCGCCGCCGACGTCCCCCTCCTCGACGAGGCCGCGGAACTGCTGGGCGAGGACGACGCCGCCGCGCGCGCCGCCGCGGAGACCGAGCGGCGCGAGCGGATCGAATACGCGCAGGGCGTGCTGGAGCTGAGCTACGGCTCCCGCACCTACGAGTTCGAGGACAAGGAGGAGGACGAGTCCGAGGTCTTGCTCGCACATGACCTCATCGACGCCGAACGCCTCGCCGAGCGGCAGGAGGAGGCCGACACCCGCAGCGCCGCCGAGCGCGCCGCAGCCGACCGCACCTGGGCGTTCGGCCACATCGTGGTGGACGAGGCGCAGGAACTGTCCGCGATGGCCTGGCGGTTGCTGATGCGCCGCTGCCCGGCCCGCTCCATGACGCTGGTCGGCGACCCGGCGCAGACCGGGGACGTGGCCGGCTGCGACTCCTGGCGGCAGATCCTGCGGCCGTACGTCGGTGAGCGCTGGGAGCATGTACGGCTCGGCGTCAACTACCGTACGCCCGCCGAGATCATGGCCGTCGCCGCCGAGGTCAGGCGGCTGGAGGATCCGGCGTTCGAACCGCCGAGTTCGGTCCGCTCGACGGGAGTCGGCCCGTGGGTACGGGAGGTGAAGCCGGACGACCTCGTCGGTACGGCCGCCGAGAGCGCCGTCGAGCACGCGGCCTCGCACGCGGCGGAACACGGCGCCGACGGACGTCTCGCGGTGATCGCCCCCGCCGCGCTGCTGCCCGCGCTCGCCGCCGAACTCCCCGACGCCTCCTGGGGAGTGGCCCCCGACCTCACCCGGCCGGTCGTCCTGCTCGACCCCCGGCAGGCGAAGGGCCTGGAGTTCGACACGGTGATCGTCGTCGACCCGGAGGCCGTCCTGGACGGCTCGCCGCGCGGCACCAACGACCTGTACGTGGCGCTGACCCGGGCGACGCAGCGACTCGGCATCGTACGGAATGTCTCCGTCCCGCCCCGGCTCGCGTACGAGAGCGCCACCGAGGGGCGCCCGGGGTCGTGAACCCCGCCCCCGGCGGGGCACGGTCGTCATGTCCACAACGGGGGAGACATGCGCCGTACGAGAAGCCGGGGGAAGCGCGGACGCGGGGTCCCCGCCACGGTGGCGGGGGCGCTCGCCGTGGCGGCGACGGTCGTCGCGCTTCTGCTGTCCGGGCAGCACGGGGCGGGGTGTGAGACGTCGCCGGGCGTCCGGCTGAGCGCGGGTTGCTGAGGAGGGTGGCCGGCGGCCGGGGCTTGACCTTCACACTGGTGTGAACCTTTACCGTTTCGCTTGTCCGGCAGTGGGAGCGAAGCAAGGGGAGCAGCGGTGTCCGGAGCGGTGATCATCGGAGTGGGGCCCGGGGTAGGCCGGGCGGTTTCCCGGAGGTTCGCCCGCGAGGGGCTGCCCGTCGCGCTGATCGCGCGGCGCGAGGAGACCCTGCGGGCGGCGGCCGACGCGGTCGCGGACACCGGGGTACGCGTGGTGACACAGGCGGCCGACAGCACGGACGAGACCGCCCTGCGCGCGGCGCTCGACAAGGCGGCCGGTGAACTCGGCCCGCCGGACGTCGTCGTCTACAACGCGGCGCTCGTCCGCGCGGACTCGGTGGGGGAACTCTCCCTCCGCGAACAGTTCGACGCCTGGGCGGTCAACGTCGGCGGCGCGCTCACCGCCGCCGCCCACGTCGCGCCCGGGATGGCGCGGCGGGGCGGCGGCACGTTCCTGATCACCGGGGGCATGCCCGAGCCGAAGCCGCAGTACGTGAGCCTGTCGCTGGGCAAGGCGGGCGTACGGACCCTGGTCACCCTGCTCGACCAGACCTACGGCGCCGCCGGCGTCCACGTCGCGAGCGTCACCGTCCACGGCCCCGTCGCGCCCGGGACGGACTTCGACCCGGACGACATCGCCGCGCACTACTGGCGGCTGCACACCCAGCCACGGGCCGACTGGGAGCACGAGACCCACCACACGGGCGGCTAGGGCGCGTTCCGGGGCCCGATCCACGAAGATCCGCAGGACTGGCTCCGGCCACCCGACGGGGCCCGGTCAAGTCTCCGGCCGTTCAGGGCGCGTGTGCTCACACCGGCTTCAGCCACAGCGTCGCCAGCGGCGGCAGCGTCAGTTGGATGCTGGCCGGGCGGCCGTGCGCCGGGGTCGCCTCCGGCTTGAGGGTGTCCAGGTTGAACACGTCCCCGCCGCCGTAGCGCCCCGCGTCCGTGTTGAGGACCTCCGTCCAGCCCGAGACGCCCTCCGGCACCCCGATGCGGTACTGATGCCGCACCACCGGCGAGAAGTTGGAGACGGCGAGCAGCGGCGCGCCCTCCGCGTCGAAGCGCAGGAACGCGAACACGTTGTCCTCCCCGGCGTCCCCCTCCACCCAGGCGAAACCCCCGGGGTCGGTGTCGCGCTGCCAGAGCGCCGGGGTCCGGCCGTAGACCACGTTCAGGTCGCGCACCAGGTCCCGTACGCCGCGGTGGTCGGCCTCCGCCTCGTACGACGGGTCCAGCAGCCACCAGTCCGGGCCGTGGCCCTCCGACCACTCCGCGCCCTGGGCGAACTCCTGCCCCATGAAGAGGAGTTGCTTGCCCGGGTGCGCCCACATGTAGCCCAGATACGCCCGGTGGTTGGCCCGCTGCTGCCACCAGTCGCCGGGCATCTTGGAGACCAACGACCGCTTGCCGTGCACGACTTCGTCGTGCGAGATCGGCAGGACGTAGTTCTCGCTGTACGCGTACACCATCGAGAACGTCATCTCGCCGTGGTGGTACTTGCGGTGCACCGGCTCCTTGGAGACGTAGTCCAGGGAGTCGTGCATCCAGCCCATGTTCCACTTCAGACCGAAGCCGAGACCGCCGAAGCCGCCCGGCCCGATGTGGTGCGTGGCACGGGTGACGCCGTCCCAGGCCGTGGACTCCTCGGCGATCGTGACGACACCGGGGCAGCGGCGGTAGACGGTCGCGTTCATCTCCTGCAGGAAGGCGACGGCGTCCAGATTCTCCCGGCCGCCGTGCTCGTTCGGCGTCCACTCGCCGGCTTCGCGCGAGTAGTCGAGGTAGAGCATCGACGCGACGGCGTCGACCCGCAGACCGTCGATATGGAACTCCTCGCACCAGTAAGTGGCGTTGGCGACAAGGAAGTTGCGCACCTCGGTACGGCCGAAGTCGAACTCCAACGTCCCCCAGTCGGGATGCTCCGCGCGCTGCGGGTCGGCGTGCTCGTACAGCGGCCTGCCGTCGAACTGGGCCAGCGCCCACTCGTCCTTCGGGAAGTGCGCCGGCACCCAGTCCACGATCACGCCGATGCCCGCGCGGTGCAGTGTGTCCACCAGGAAGCGGAAGTCGTCGGGCGTGCCCATCCGGGAGGTCGGGGCGTAGAAGCCGGTGACCTGGTAGCCCCAGGAACCGCCGAACGGATGCTCGGCGACCGGCATCAGCTCGACATGCGTGAAGCCGAGGTCCTTGACGTACGCCGGGAGCTGCACGGCGAGTTGACGGTACGTCAGGCCCGGTCGCCAGGAGGCGAGATGCACCTCGTAGATGGAGAGCGGCGCCTCGTGCACCGGCAGATCGCCGCGGCGCGCCATCCACTCCTCGTCGTGCCACACGTGGTGCGCCTCGGTGACGATCGACGCGGTCGACGGCGGCACCTCGGTGCGGCGGGCCATCGGGTCGGCGCGCAGCGTGTGCGACCCGTCGGGCCGGGTGATGTCGAACTTGTAGAGCGCGCCCTCGCCGACACCGGGCACGAACAGCTCCCACACGCCGGTCGAGCCGAGCGAGCGCATCGGGTAGACGGTGCCGTCCCAGTAGTTGAAGTCGCCCGTCACCCGCACGCCCTGCGCGTTCGGCGCCCAGACGGTGAAGCGGGTGCCGGTGACGCCCTGGTGGACCATCGGGTGGGCGCCGAGCGCCTGCCACAGCTCCTCGTGCCTGCCCTCGCCGATGAGATGCAGATCGAGATCGCCGAGCGTGGGCAGGAAGCGGTACGGGTCCTGCACCTCCAGCTCGTCGACCTCGTCGGCGGTGCCTCCGCTCTCCTCCGCCGTGGCCCCGTAACGCACCAGCAGCGAGTAGTCGGGGACCTTGCGCCACGGCAGTACGCCGGAGAAGAACCCGTCCCCGTCGTCGTGCAGTTGGGCCCGCAGCCCCTTGGCGACGACCGTGACGGCCTTCGCGTACGGCCGCAGCGCGCGGTAGACGACGCCGCCCTTGCCGGGGTGGGCACCGAGCACGCCGTGCGGGTCGTGGTGCGAGCCGTGGAGCAGCCGGTGCCGGTCGGAGTCGGCGAGCGGCGGCGCGGGGCGTAGGACATGGCCGCCGGCCCCCGGAGCGACCGGCTTCGGGGCGACGGGCTCCGCCTCGGGCGCCCGTGGCGCGGGTGTCTGCGGCGCGGGGGTCCCCGGCGCGACGGCGCCCGGCTCCGGCGGCTTCGGAGCCTTCGCGGCCTTCTCCGCCTTGCCGGCCTTCCCGGTCCTGACGGCCTTCTCGCTCCTCGCGGCCTTCTCGGACTTCCCCGATTCCTTCCTCTCCTCCTTCCCCTCCTTCGCGACGGGCGCCGCGCCCTTCGCCGGGGGCTCGTCCCGCTTGCGGCGTGCGTCGGCGGGGAGCTGGGGCTGCGGCTCTGACGGATTCTCGGACGGCGGGCGGGCGGTCACGGGGGCTGCCTCCTCGGCGGGATGACGGGGGTCTCGGGGGCCGGTGGGCCGGCGTGCCCGGTGGGTGGGCCCACCGGGCTTCGGTAGCGGGCGGTCGGTGTCAGGGAAGGCCGCCGGCCAGACGCTGGATCGCCGCCATCGGGACGGGGAGCCAGTCGGGACGGTTCCTGGCTTCGTACAGCACCTCGTACACCGCCTTGTCCGTCTCGTATGCCCGCAGCAGCGCCGGGTCCTCGCGCGGATCGGTGCCCGTTCCCTCGGCGTAACCGTCGCAGTACGCCGACCGGCAGCGCTCCGCCCAGTCGGGGCTCCAGGGCTCGTGGAAGCGGGCCGCGTAGTCGAACGAGCGGAGCATGCCCGCCACGTCGCGCACCGCGGGCTGCGGGCGGCGGCGTTCGGTGAGGGGTCTGGCCGGTTCGCCCTCGAAGTCGATCAGCGACCACTCGCCGTCCGGTGTCCGCAGCGTCTGGCCGAGATGCAGATCGCCGTGCACCCGCTGCGCCCGCGTGACGAGGCCGACGGGGCCGCCCCCGGAGCCCGCGCCGCCGCTCCCGGACCGGGCGAGCGCGTCGAAGGCCGTGCGCAGTCCGGCGACGTACGGCAGCAGCGCGGGCACCGCCTGCGCGGTGGCGTCCAGCCGCCCCGACATGGCCTCGGCCAGCTGGGCGGTCTGCCGAGGCCCCAGGGACACGGTCGGCAGCGCGGCGGCCAGCGCGAGGTGCACCTCGGCGGTGGCCCGCCCCAGCGCACGCGCCTCGTCGGTGAAGGCGCCGCCGTCGGCCAGCGTGCGCAGCGCGAGCTGCCAGCCGTCCTCGGAGTCCTGGAGGTACGGCTGGAGCACCCCGAGCGTCAGCGGCTCCCGCCCGGCGCCGTCGCCCACGGCCTCGAACCAGGCGACCGGTGACGGCACCCGCCGGCAGCCCTGGCCCGCGAGGGCGAGCGGCAGCTCCAGATCGGGGTTGGCGCCGGGGAAGACCCGGCGCAGGATCTTGAGGATGTACTCCTCGCCGTACACGACGGAGGAGTTCGACTGCTCGGCGCCGAGCAGGCGCGGCGTGAGCCCCGCCGGGATCTCGACGGCGCGGTCGAAGCGCAGCGGCCCGAGCGCGCCGGGGGAGCGCAGGTGCTCCAGCAGCAGGTCGGCGAGGCGCGGGTCGTGCAGTGCCTCGTAGACGACCCGGCCGGCCAGCGGCCCCGTGTCGACGATGCCGATGCGCGCGGCGGTGAGCTGGGGCGGCAGGGTGGGCCGTACGCCGAGCAGCAGCTGGTAGCAGTCGTCGGTGGGGGGGACGGGGACGGGCGGCGCGTCCAGGTCGGGGGTGGCGCGCTGTTCGACCCGCACCAGCAGATGGAGCAGACCGGGCCCGGGACCCGAGGCGGTGGGCGGCATCAGCTCGGTCGCGGCGACCGCGGCGAAGCCCGTGATGGGGCGGCCCTTGCCGGCGAACCAGCGCTGTCGCGGCAGCCACTCGTGGAGCAGTGGCGCCAGTGAGTCGACCACTCTCTCGGCCGCGGCGGGCGAGAGCGCCGCACCGGGGCGTGGTGAGCTCCGGGTGGATGCAGCCTTCGACATGGCATCGCGTCCTTTCCCCGGGCACACCACAGGATGCGCAGAGTGTCCCGGATTGCGGCAACGGAGTCCGGCTGTGCGGGACGTGTCGGGTGAGGATGGCCCGTACGGACCGTTGGGGCGTGCCCTGGTCCGTACGGCGTGGGAAGCCCGTTCGTACGGACCACTCGATGTCGTGGATGGTGCCCCGTGCGGGGCGGCGGTAACCGACCGCCCCGCAGTTGTTCGTCGTCAGGCCGGTTGTTCGGCGTTTCAGACGGGCGTGGGGTCCTGCCGGAGGCGGAACCAGTAGAAGCCGTGGCCCGCCAGTGTCAGCAGATAGGGCCAGTCGCCGATCGCCGGGAAGCGCACCCCGCCGATCAGCTCCACCGGGTGGCGCCCGCTGAAGGCCCGCAGATCCAGCTCCGTGGGCTGTGCGAAGCGTGAGAAGTTGTGCACGCAGAGCACCAGGTCGTCGCCGTTGCCGTCCTGCGACGGCGCCTCCCGCAGGAACGCGAGCACGGCCGGGTTCGTCGACGGCAGTTCCGTGTACGAGCCGAGCCCGAAGGCCGGGTTCTGCTTACGGATCTCGATCATGCGCCGTGTCCAGTGCAGCAGCGACGACGGCGACGCCATCGCGGCCTCGACGTTGGTGACCTGGTAGCCGTAGACCGGGTCCATGATCGTCGGGAGGTAGAGCCGGCCGGGGTCGCAGGACGAGAAGCCCGCGTTCCGGTCCGGGGTCCACTGCATCGGGGTCCGTACGGCGTCGCGGTCGCCGAGCCAGATGTTGTCGCCCATCCCGATCTCGTCCCCGTAGTAGAGGATCGGGGAGCCGGGCAGCGACAGCAGCAGAGCGGTGAACAGCTCGATCTGGTTGCGGTCGTTGTCCAGCAGTGAGGCGAGACGGCGCCGGATGCCGATGTTGGCGCGCATCCGCGGGTCCTTGGCGTACTCCGCGTACATGTAGTCGCGCTCTTCGTCCGTGACCATTTCGAGCGTCAGCTCGTCGTGGTTGCGCAGGAAGATGCCCCACTGGCAGCCGGTCGGGATCGCCGGGGTCTTGGACAGGATCTCCGAGACCGGATAGCGGGACTCGCGCCGTACGGCCATGAAGATCCGCGGCATCACCGGGAAGTGGAACGCCATGTGGCACTCGTCGCCGCCCTTGGCGTAGTCGCCGAAGTAGTCGACGACGTCCTCCGGCCACTGGTTGGCCTCGGCGAGCAGCACGGTGTCCGGGTAGTGCGTGTCGACGATCTCGCGGACCTCGCGCAGCAGGGCGTGGGTGGCCGGCAGATTCTCGCAGTCGGTGCCCTCCTCCTGGTAGAGGTACGGCACGGCGTCGAGGCGGAAGCCGTCGATGCCCAGGTCCAGCCAGAAGCGCAGCGCGGAGATGATCTCGTCGCGGACGGCCGGGTTCTCGTAGTTGAGGTCCGGCTGGTGCGAGAAGAAACGGTGCCAGTAGTACTGCTTGCGGACCGGGTCGAAGGTCCAGTTGGACGACTCGGTGTCGACGAAGATGATCCGCGCTTCCGGGAACTGCTTGTCGTCGTCGGCCCAGACGTAGTAGTCGCCGTACGGCCCGTCGGGGTCCTTGCGCGACTCCTGGAACCAGTTGTGCTGGTCGCTGGTGTGATTCATGACGAAGTCGATGATCACGCGCATGCCGCGTTGGTGGGCGGCGTCGACGAACTCCACGAAGTCGGCGAGGTCGCCGAACTCGGGCAGTACCGCTGTGTAGTCGGAGACGTCGTAACCGCCGTCTCTCAGCGGGGACTTGAAGAACGGCGGCAGCCAGAGACAGTCGACACCGAGCCACTGGAGATAGTCCAGTTTGGCGGTGATGCCTTTGAGGTCTCCGATGCCGTCGCCGTTGCTGTCCTGGAACGAGCGCACCAGGACTTCGTAGAAGACGGCTCGTTTGAACCAGTCGGGGTCACGGTCCTTCGCGGGAGTGTCCTCGAACATGTCGTGGACGGGCTCATTGATGATCATGATGTGGGTGACCCTCCGATCGGCGGGGACGGTCGCAGAACGACGATGTGCGCGGGTGTCACACCCGGCTCCAGGCGCACGTAGTTGGCCCTGCCCCAGTGGTAGATCTCGCCGGTGAGCTCGTCGCGCACCGGGGCGGTCTCGTGCCAGTCGAGGCCGAGCCGCGGCATGTCCAACGAGACCGTTGCCTCCTGGGTGTGGTGCGGATCGAGGTTCACGACGACCAGCACGACGTCGGAGCCCGAGCCCGACCGCTTGCTGTAGGCGATGACGGCGTCGTTGTCGACGTGGTGGAAGTGGATGTCGCGCAGCTGCTGCAGCGCCGGGTGCCGGCGCCTGATCCGGTTGAGCGCGGTGATGAGCGGGGCGATGGTGCGTCCCTCTCGCTCCGCCGATTCCCAGTTCCGGGGGCGCAGCTCGTACTTCTCCGAATGCAGATACTCCTCGCTCCCGGGCTTGACCGGGGCGTTCTCCATGAGTTCATACCCTGCGTAGACGCCCCAGGACGGCACCATCGTCGCGGCGAGTACCGCGCGTACCTCGAATGCCGGACGGCCGCCCTCCTGAAGATAGGCGTGCAGGATGTCGGGCGTGTTGACGAAGAAGTTCGGGCGCATGTACGAGGCGGAATCGCCCGACAGCTCGGTGAGGTAGTCGGTCAGTTCCTGCTTGGTCGTACGCCAGGTGAAGTACGTGTACGACTGCTGGAATCCGATCGCGCCCAGGGTGTGCATCATGGCCGGCCGGGTGAACGCCTCGGCCAGGAAGATCACATCGGGGTCGGTGGTGTTGATGTCCGCGATCACCCGTTCCCAGAAGACCACCGGCTTGGTGTGCGGATTGTCGACGCGGAAGATCCGGACGCCGTGGTCCATCCAGTACCGCAGCACCCGCAGGGTCTCCGCGACCAGGCCGTCCATGTCGCGGTCGAAGGCGATGGGGTAGATGTCCTGGTACTTCTTGGGCGGGTTCTCGGCGTACGCGATCGTGCCGTCCGCGCGGTGGTGGAACCACTCGGGGTGCTCCTTCACCCAGGGGTGGTCGGGCGAGCACTGGAGCGCGAAGTCCAGCGCGATCTCCATGCGCAGCGAGGCCGCCTTCGCCACGAAGGCGTCGAAGTCCTCGATCGTGCCGAGGTCGGGGTGGATCGCGTCGTGGCCGCCGTCCGCCGAGCCGATCGCCCAGGGGACGCCGACGTCGTCCGGGCCGGGGGACAGCGTGTTGTTGGGGCCTTTGCGGTGCGCGGTGCCGATGGGATGGATCGGCGGCAGATAGACGACGTCGAAGCCCATCGCGGCGACGGCCGGCAGCCGCTCGGCTGCTGTCTTGAATGTGCCGCTGACCGGTGGTTCGCCGGGTGTGACGACCGCGCCCTCGGAGCGCGGGAACAGCTCGTACCAGGAGCCGTAGAGCGCCCTCTCGCGCTCCACCAGCAGCTTGACGGGCTTCGACGCCGAGACCAGCTCGCGCAGCGGGTGCCGGGACAGGACGTCGTCGGTCTCCGGGGTGAGGGCGGCGGCGAGCCGGGCGGCGGCCGGGCGGCGCTCGTCGCGCAGGGCGTCCACGGCGGCCAGGACCGCCTCGCGGCCCTCGCGCTTGGGGACGCCGGCCGCGGCCCGCTCGTAGAGCGCGGCGCCCTCGGCCAGGACCAGCTCCGTGTCGATCCCGGCCGGGATCTTGATCTGGGCGGCATGACGCCAGGTGGCGAGCGGATCGCTCCACGCCTCCACCTTGTAGGTCCACCGGCCCTCGGACGTCGGAGTGACGTCGGCGCCCCAGCGGTCGGTGCCGGGGGCCAGCTCACGCATGGGGGTCCAGGGGCCGGGCCGGCCGTCCGGGCCGCGCAGGACGACATTGGCGCCGACCGCGTCGTGGCCCTCACGGAAGACGGTCGCGGTGACCTGGAACGTCTCTCCGCTCACCGCCTTGGCGGGGCGTTTGCCGCAGTTGACGAGAGGGCGTACGTCCAGGACGGGAATGCGACCGATCATGAAATCACCTGAGGGCTGAGCGGGCGTGGCAGGCAGGGCAGGTCGAACGGATCGGGGGATTTTGCCTGACTTTGATCTTATTTGTAGCTGCTCTGACGGTGACTGGCGGGCTGCGGGCATGGCCGCTCCTGTCCGCGTTCACTCTAATAGCGGTGGAATCGGGTGAAACGAGCGTGCTTGCCGTACGTACCGGATGAGCCTTCCCACGATTTTCGGGTGCACAATCCGTCGCTTCGTTAAGACCTGGGCAACTCTGCCGACGTGGCCGGAATCGGCCGTATCGCGGGGGCGGGGGGAGTACGGGAGAACGGAGCGGGAAGACGGGCGCCCCGTTCCCGCGGGCCGCACGGGCGGCTTCCGCGGGAA
>NZ_JBHUZM010000103.1:0-28691 GCF_042667665.1 Streptomyces sp. NPDC057307
GATCACCGCCGGGCCGCTCCCTCGTTACGCGTACGGCGTCAGCCGCCGAACTCCTGGAGGCCCTTCAACGCCTGGTCCAGCAGCGCCTGCCGGCCCTCCAACTCCTTCGCCAGCTTGTCCGCCCTGGCGTTGTTGCCCGAGGCGCGGGCCGTGTCGATCTGTGTGCGCAGCTTGTCGACGGCCGCCTGGAGCTGGCCCGTCAGACCCGTCGCGCGCGCGAGCGCCTCCGGGTTCGTACGGCGCCACTCGGTCTCCTCGGACTCCTGAAGCGCCCGCTCGACCGTCTGCATCCGGCCCTCGACCCGCGGCCTGGCGTCGCGCGGCACATGCCCGACGGCCTCCCACCGCTCGTTCAGGGCCCGGAACGCGGCACGGGCCGCCTTCAGGTCCGTCACCGGCAGCAGCCGCTCGGCCTCGGCCGCCAGCTCCTCCTTGACCTTCAGATTCTCCGTCTGCTCCGCGTCCCGCTCGGCGAAGACCTCGCCACGGGCGGCGAAGAAGACGTCCTGGGCGCCGCGGAAGCGGTTCCACAGATCGTCCTCGGCCTCACGCTGCGCGCGGCCTGCGGCCTTCCAGTCGGTCATCAGCTCGCGGTAGCGCGCCGCCGTCCCGCCCCAGTCCGTGGAACCGGACAGCGACTCGGCCTCGGTGACCAGCTTCTCCTTGGCCTTACGGGCCTCCTCGCGCTGCGCGTCCAGCGAGGCGAAGTGCGCCTTGCGGCGCTTGGAGAACGCCGAGCGCGCGTGCGAGAAGCGGTGCCACAGCTCGTCGTCGGACTTCCGGTCGAGCCTGGGCAGGCCCTTCCAGGTGTCCACCAGCGCCCGCAGCCGCTCACCGGCGGACCGCCACTGGTCGCTCTGCGCCAGCTCCTCGGCCTCCGTGACCAGGGCCTGCTTCGACTCCCGGGCGGCGTCCGTCTGCTTGGCCTTCTGGACCTTGCGCTCCTCGCGGCGCGACTCGACCGTGGCGACAAGCCCGTCGAGACGCGTACGCAGGGCGGCGAGATTCCCCACGGCGTGATGCTCGTCCACCTGCGTCCGCAGATGGTCGATGGCGGACTGCGCGTCCTTGGCCGAGAGATCGGTGGTCTTCACCCGCTTCTCAAGAAGGCCGATCTCGACCACCAGGCCCTCGTACTTGCGCTCGAAGTAGGCCAGCGCCTCTTCGGGAGAGCCTGCCTGCCACGAGCCGACGACCTGCTCGCCCTCGGCCGTACGCACGTACACGGTGCCTGTCTCATCGACACGGCCCCACGGGTCGCTGCTCACAGCGCCTCCTCCACCTGATGCCTGCGAGGGGTGCCCCCCGGGCATCGTCCACAGTTTCCTGGACGGGCCTCGCCCGTCTTCCGCGACGCGAAAGCGGATCCGCAATGCCGATCCGCGCGTCGCCATACGCCAATCTAGGTGACCGGTGGCCCGGCTGTCCGCACTCCGCACGGCCGAAATTCACGGGTCCGACGGCGGGGCGGTCCGAGGCCCCGCGCCACGGCCCGCCCCGCCGGTCACCCGTGGTCACGTCTTGTCGACGGTGCCCTTCTCGATCGTGACGGTCTTCTTCGGCGGGCCGTCACCCTTGTTGTCGCCGGTGACACCCGCGGCTGCGATGTCCTTGACCGTCTTCAGGCCGTCGGCGTCCATCGTCCCGAACGGGGTGTACGAGGGCGGCAGCTTGGTGTCCTTGAACACGAGGAAGAACTGGCTGCCACCACTGTTCGGCTGGCCGGTATTCGCCATCGCCACCGAACCGGCGGGATAGGTCACCGCGCCGTCCGCGCCGGGCTTGCCGAGTGCGTCGAGGTTCTCGTCCGCGATCGTGTAGCCGGGACCGCCCGTACCGTCGCCCTTGGGGTCGCCGCACTGCAGCACGAAGATGTTCTCCGTGGTCAGACGGTGACACTTGGTGCCGTCGAAGAACTTCTTGTCCGCGAGGGACTTGAAGGAGTTCACCGTCTCCGGCGTCTTCGCGGCGTCCATCGCGATACCGATGTCGCCCTGGTTCGTCTTCAGGGACATCGTGTACTTGGCCTTGGCGTCGATCGTCATCTTCGGCCCGGCCGGCTTGCTCTCGCTCGGCGACGGCGGCGCCGAAGGACTGTCCTGCGCGACGTCCTTGTCGTCGTTGTCGTCCGTCAGGCCCGCGATGGCGTACGCGCCACCCCCCGCCGCCAGCACGACGGCCAGCGCGGAAGCGATGACCGCGTTACGGCGCCTGGCCTTGGTGCGGATCTCCGCCCGGCGCTGCTGCTGCCGCTCGAACTTCTCCCTGGCAAGCTGGCGCCGGCGCTGCTCGCTGTTGACCACCGGGTCGTCTCCTCGTGTCTTCGTGTCTGCGTGGGCCCTGTGAAGGCAGTCCTATGAACGCGTAACTAGCCCCGTACGGTATATGGGTTACCTGTGGAATGAGGAGCGCCGGTAGGCTCTGATCTGCTGCAATCTCCCGACGGACGACATTTGAGGACGATCGTGCTTATTGCCGGGTTCCCCGCCGGGGCCTGGGGGACCAACTGCTATCTGGTCGCCCCCGCCGCGGGCGAGGAGTGCGTGATCATCGACCCGGGCCACCAGGCCACCCAGGGCGTCGAGGAGACGCTCAAGAAGCACCGCCTGAAGCCCGTCGCCGTCATCCTCACCCACGGCCACATCGACCACGTCGCCTCGGTCGTCCCCCTGTGCGGCGCCCACGACGTGCCCGCCTGGATCCACCCGTCGGACCGGTACATGATGAGCGACCCCGAGAAGGCCCTCGGCCGCTCCATCGGGATGCCGCTCATGGGTGAGCTGACCGTGGGGGAGCCCGACGACGTCAAGGAGCTGGGCGACGGCGCCGAGCTGGACCTGGCGGGCCTGCGCTTCGGCGTCGCGCACGCACCCGGCCATACGAAGGGGTCGGTGACCTTCAGGATGCCCGAGGCGGCGGACATTCCGCCCGTCCTGTTCTCGGGCGACCTGCTGTTCGCCGGCTCCGTCGGACGCTCGGACCTGCCGGGCGGCGATCCGGCCGAGTTGCTCGAATCGCTGGGCCGCGTGTGCCTGCCGCTCGACGACTCGACCGTGGTGCTGTCCGGCCACGGCCCCCAGACGACCATCGGCCAGGAGCGAGCCACCAACCCGTATCTGCGCGAGGTGGCCGCAGGCCCCGGAAGCGGCCTGCCGGCCGCTCCGCGACGAGGATTGTGACGCAGCGAATCCCATGAACACCTTTCAGGCCCCCAAGGGCACGTACGACCTGCTCCCGCCGGACTCCGCCGTGTACCTCGCCGTGCGCGAGGCGATCTCCGCACCGCTGAGGAACTCCGGCTACGGCTACATCGAGACGCCCGGCTTCGAGAACGTCGAACTCTTCGCGCGCGGCGTCGGCGAGTCCACCGACATCGTGACCAAGGAGATGTACACCCTCACCACCAAGGGCGGCTCCGAGCTGGCGCTGCGCCCCGAGGGCACGGCCTCCGTGCTGCGCGCCGCGCTGGAGGCCAATCTGCACAAGGCCGGCAACCTGCCCGTCAAGCTCTGGTACTCGGGTTCGTACTACCGCTACGAGCGCCCGCAGAAGGGCCGCTACCGCCACTTCTCACAGGTCGGCGCGGAGGCCATCGGCGCCGAGGACCCGGCGCTCGACGCCGAGTTGATCATCCTCGCCGACCAGGCGTACCGCTCGCTGGGGCTGCGCGGCTTCCGCATCCTGCTGAACTCCCTGGGCGACAAGGAGTGCCGCCCCGTCTACCGCGAGGCGCTGCAGGGCTTCCTGCGCGATCTCGACCTGGACGAGGAGACCCGCCGGCGCATCGAGATCAACCCCCTGCGGGTCCTCGACGACAAGCGCCGTGAGGTCCAGCGCCAGCTCACCGACGCCCCGAAGCTGCGCGACTACCTGTGCGACGCGTGCCGGGAGTACCACGCGGAGGTGCGCGACCTGCTGACCGCGGCGGGTGTCGTGTACGAGGACGACGAACGGCTCGTACGGGGGCTGGACTACTACACCCGCACCACCTTCGAGTTCGTGCACGACGGTCTCGGCGCGCAGTCGGCGGTGGGCGGCGGCGGGCGCTACGACGGGCTCTCGGAGATGATCGGCGGCCCCGAACTGCCGTCGGTCGGCTGGGCGCTCGGTGTGGACCGTACGGTCCTGGCACTGGAGGCCGAGGGCATCACGCTCCAACTGCCGTCCGCCACCAGCGTGTTCGCCGTGCCGCTCGGCGAGGAGGCGCGCCGGCTGCTGTTCGGCGTGGTCACCGAGCTGCGCAGGGCGGGGGTCGCGGCCGACTTCAGCTACGGCGGCAAGGGGCTCAAGGGCGCGATGAAGAACGCCAACCGCTCGGGCGCGCGGTTCACGATCGTCGCCGGTGAACGCGATCTCGCCGAAGGCGTGGCGCAGGTCAAGGACATGGAGAGCGGCGAGCAGAAGCCCGTGCCGCTCGACGCGCTGGTGGCGGATCTGACGGCGAAGCTGACCTGATCTCCGCACGGACGGCACCATGGCGGGCCCCGGCGCCGCGTACGGCGTGACGTCGGGTGAGCGCGAGGGCCGCCTGCCGGCGGTCTGTCGGGCCCAGGACGCGTGCCGCGTCCTGGGCCCGCGGTGTCGCGGGAACGCGTGGGCTGCCGGCCGCGTGCCGCCGCGTCACGGTGCGCACAAGCCCGTCGCCGGCTGTACCGCTCGACGTGCCGGTGCCGGTGCCGGTGGCGGTGGCGGTGGCGCCTGACGGCGAGACCGACCTGACTGCGCGCGCACGTCGCCGTGTCGGCCGCGTGGAGACGCCGATGTGCCACCGCTGCCGGTCCGCCGCGCGGCGGCGAGCAGGAGCCCGTACCGCGCGACCGCGCGACCGCGCGGACCGAGGCGCGCGGCGCCCCGCCCCTCACTCCGCCAGCAGCCCGTGCCGCATCGCGCTCGTCACCGCCGCCGTCCGGTCGTCCACGCCCAACTTGCCGAAGATCCTCAGCAGATGGGTCTTCACCGTCGACTCGCCGATGAACAGCCGGCGCCCGATCTCCGCGTTCGTACACCCCTCGGCGACCAGCCGCAGCACCGCCGTCTCGCGCTGCGACAGCCTCGGCCGCTCCGGGCGGCTGCGCAACTGGTCCACCAGCCGCGCGGCCACCGAGGGCGCCAGCACCGTCTCACCACGCGCCGCGGCCCGCACGGCGTCCGCCAGCTCGGCGCGCGCCAGATCCTTCAGCAGATAGCCGGCCGCACCCGCCTCCACCGCCCGCAGGATGTCGGTGTCCGTCTCGTACGTCGTCAGCACGATGATCCGGCAGGGCAGCCCGGCCGCGCTCATCCGGCCGATCGACTCCACACCGCCCCCGCCCGGCATCCGCAGGTCCATCAGCACGATGTCCGGGCTCAGTTCGGCGCTCAGCGCCTCCGCCTGCGGACCGCTCGACGCCTCGCCGACCACTGTCAGATCGGGCTCGGCGCTGAGCATGCCGCGCAGCCCCTCACGTACGACGGGGTGGTCGTCGGCGAGCAGGATGCGGATCACGTGGGACTCCCGGTGGGCGAGGACGACGGCGGTATCGGTGGTGGTGGCGGCAGTGGCAGGCGTACGGCGACGAGCGTGCCGCCGCCCGGGTCGCTGCGTACCTCCGCGCTGCCGCCCACCTCCGCCGCCCGCGCCCGCAGCCCGCTGAGGCCGTACCCGCCCGAGGGCGCGGAGACGTCGAAGCCGCGGCCCGTGTCCCGTATCCGTACCTGCAGTTCGGCGTCCGAGTACGCGAGCGAGATCGCGGCCCGCGCGCCGGACCCCGCGTGCCGGACGGTGTTGGACAGCGCCTCCTGGCACGTCCGCAGCGCCACCACCTCCAGCGCCGGGGCCAGCGGCCGGGCCCGGCCGGTCACCTCGACGGTCACGTCGACGGACACCTCGGCCGGTCCTGGACCGTGCCGGGCGGCGAGCCGACGCAGCGCGTCGGGCAGCGAGTTCCCGTTCAGATCGGCCGGCGCCCCACCGGCCACCAGGGCACGCGCCTCGGCGAGATTCCGCCGGGCCGTGTCCGCCATCAGCTCCAGATGACGGCGGGCGCCCGGCAGATCCCGTTCCAGCTCCGACTCCACGGCCTGCACGAGCATCAGCAGGCTCGTGAAGCCCTGGGCCAGCGTGTCGTGGATCTCCCGGGACATCCGCTCGCGCTCGGCCAGCGCGCCCCGCTCCGCCGAGAGCCGTGAGACCTCCTCCCGGCTCGCCTCCAGCTCGGCGATCAGTTCCGCGCGCTCCGCGCTCTGCGCGATGATCCGGATGATCCAGCTCCCGAGCACCGCGGAGAAGGCCAGACTGACCACGGCGAACAGGGCGTTGAAGAAGACGGCCTCGCCGTCCGGGCGCCACCACAGCGCCCACCCGACCACCGGCACGGCGTTGAGCACCCCCACCGCCCACAGGGCGCGGGACATCGACAGCAGCATGAAGCACTGCGGTACGAGCGCGAACGCCGCCGAGCGCATCTCGCCCACCAGCACCGCGGGCGGGATGAACAGCAGGATCGCGACAGAGATGTAGAGGAGCGCTCCCCGGGAGTCCAGGCCGCGCATCAGCTCACGGCGCCCGAACCACACGTACCAGGGTGCGAGCAGGAAGAAGAGCGTGAACGCCGTCGCCCGCACCGGGGTCGAGTTCGGCGCGGCGATCGTGAAGATCAGCGTCGCCGACCAGACGACCCCAAAGTACAGGTCCCACGGCCAGAAGCTGCGGTCCCAGGCGTCGATCTCACGCGCCCCGCCCGGCGACGGGCTCAGCCGTCGCGCCGGCTCTTCCACCGGAAGGTCAGCAGACACAGCACCAGCCCTCCGATGCACCAGGCGCCGAGTACCAGCGCGATCCGTCCGTACTCCCAGCCGCCCGCCTGCTCCAGCACGGCGGCCGTCTCGGGCAGGAACACCCCGCGCAGCCCCTGGCACATCCACTTCAGCGGGAACAGCGCGCCGATGTTCAGCAGCCAGTCGGGGATGGTGTCGATCGCGATGTACACCCCGGAGATGAACTGCAGTACCAGGAACGGTAGTACGACCACGGACGAGGCACTCTGTCCGGTCTTCGGCAGGCTGCTGATCGCGATCCCGAGCAGCGCGCACCCGGTCAGCCCGAGGACGAAGATCCAGCCGAAGGTCAGCCAGTCGACCGCGCCGGTGGGCAGGTCGATGCCGTAGAACAGCACACCGACGGCGAGCAGCGCCACCGTCTCCAGCAGCCCGGTCACCAGGACGAGCCACACCTTGCCGAGGAAGTACGAGGCGGGCGGCATCGGCGTACCGCGCAGCCGCCGCAGTTGCTTGTTGTCCCGCTCGATCGCGATGGAGATGCCCAGCGACTGGAAGCTCGTCGACATGATGCCCGCGGCGATCATCGACGGGACGTAGAGCTGGGAGGCGGTGATGCCCGCGCCCTCGACGTCGTTGCTGAAGATCGAGGCGAACAGGAAGAGGAAGACGATGGGGAAGGCGAAGGTGAAGATCGCCTGGTCGCGCTGGCGGAAGAACTGCCGCAGCTCCAGGGCGCCGCGTCGCAGCCCCAGCGTCCAGGCGCCGGGCAGCGCGGCCGGTGCGGTGCGGGTGGTGCCGGTCCGGTCGGTGACGGTCGCCATCACGCGGCCTCCTGTCCGGTGGGTCCGGTGGGTCCGGTGAGTGCGGTGAGTCCGTTGGGTGCGATGAGCCGCAGATAGACGTCTTCGAGGGTGGGCCGGCTGATCAGCAGCCCCGGGATCTCGCCGCCGAAGCGCCGGGTCAGCTCGGCGACGGTACGGGTCGGGGTGGTCGTCCGCTCGGTGCGCGGCGAGCCGTCCGGCTCCGTCCACGCGACCGTGGCCGCCGTGTCGTACTCCGCGCGCAGACGGGACGGGGTGCCCTCGGCGACCACCCGGCCCGCCACGATCACGGCGAGGCGGTCGGCCAGCGCCTCGGCCTCGTCCAGATAGTGCGTGGTGAGGACGATCGTGGTGCCCTCGTCCGCCAGCTTGCGGATCAGCTCCCAGAACTGGCGGCGGGCCGCCGGGTCGAAACCGGTCGTCGGTTCGTCGAGGAGCAGCAGCTCGGGGCCGCCGATCACACCGAGCGCCACGTCCAGCCGGCGCCGCTGCCCGCCGGACAGCGCCTTGACCCGGCTCGTCGCCTTCTCACCGAGGCCCACCAGGTCGATGACCTCCTCGGTGTCCCGCGGTGTCGGGTAGTAGGCGGCGAAATGGGACACGGTCTCGTGGACCGTCAACTCGGCGGGCGCGGATTCGTCCTGCCACACAATGCCGATTCTGGAACGCCACAGCCTGCCGCCGGTGGCGGGATCAGCCCCGAGGACCGTCACCTCGCCGCCGTCCCGGTCGCGGTGGCCCTGCAGGATCTCCACCGTCGTACTCTTGCCCGCGCCGTTGGGGCCGAGGATGCCGAAGACCTCGCCGCGTCCGATGCGCAGGTCCAGGTCCTGGACCGCCGTCACCTCGCCGTACCGCTTGCGGAGCCCGGTCACCTCCACCGCGAGATCCCCCGTCGACGCGCTCGTTTCCGCTGCATCTCTCATGCCTTCGAGCCTCGTCCGGAAGCGGCGGCTCCGGGACGACCGTCCGTACCTCCTTATGTCCATCGAACGGTGGACACGGGGGTGCGTGCGGCAGAATGACCGAGCCCTCTGCAGGTGCAGGCCACGAGTGATGGAACGGCGATATGACGAGTGCAGCGCTAGACGACGTGTCCGCCGACCGGGAGGACCACGGGGCCCCCGGTCTCTTCGGGGCGGGGCGGGTGCTGGCGTGGTTGCTGGTGGTGACGGGCGCGGCGGGTGTGCTGGCGTCGTGGGTGATCACGATCGACAAGTTCAAGCTGCTGGAGGACCCGAGTTTCACGCCGGGGTGCAGCCTGAACCCGGTGGTCTCGTGCGGGAACATCATGAAGAGCGACCAGGCGTCGGCCTTCGGGTTCCCCAATCCGATGCTGGGCCTGGTGACCTACGCGGTCGTGGTGTGTGTGGGGCTGGGACTGCTGGCGGGGGCGCGGTACCGGCGCTGGTTCTGGCTCGGTCTCAACGCCGGGATGCTGTTCGGCGTCGGCTTCTGCACCTGGCTTCAGTACCAGTCGCTCTACAACATCAACTCGCTGTGCCTGTGGTGCTGTCTCGCGTGGGTGGCGACGATCGTGATGTTCAGTTACGTCACGACGCACAACGTCACCCGCGGGATCATCCCGGCGCCCCGGTGGCTGCGCGGCGCGTTGGGGGAGTTCCACTGGGTGCTGCCCGTGCTGTGGATCGGGATCATCGGCATGCTCATCCTGACCCGCTGGTGGGACTTCTGGACGAGCTGACGGCGCCGTCGCGCTGTCAGTGGGCTGACATAGGGTTCAACACGTGGAGCCCGACCTCTTTACCGCAGCGGCCGAAGACCGCCAGGAGAAGGACCCGTCCAGCAGCCCGCTCGCTGTACGGATGCGCCCGCGCGTCCTCGACGAGGTGGTCGGCCAGCGGCATCTGCTGAAGCCCGGCTCCCCGATGCGGCGCCTGGTCGAACAGGCCGCCCAGGGCCGGGGCCCGGCGGGACCCTCGTCGGTGCTCCTGTGGGGCCCGCCCGGCACGGGCAAGACGACGCTCGCCTATGTCGTCTCCAAGGCCACCGACGCGCGTTTCGTCGAGCTGTCGGCGATCACCGCGGGCGTCAAGGAGGTCCGCGCCGTCATCGACGGCGCCCGTCGTGCCTCCGGCGGCTTCGGCAAGGAGACCGTCCTGTTCCTGGACGAGATCCACCGCTTCAGCAAGGCCCAGCAGGACTCCCTGCTGCCCGCCGTGGAGAACCGCTGGATCACCCTGATCGCGGCCACCACCGAGAATCCGTACTTCTCGATCATCTCCCCGCTGCTCTCGCGCTCCCTGCTGCTGACGCTGGAGCCGCTCACCGACGACGACCTGCGCGCCCTGCTGCGGCGCGCGCTCACCGAGGAGCGGGGTCTCGGCGGCGCGGTCTCCCTGCCCGACGACTCCGAGGCGCATCTGCTGCGGATCGCCGGCGGGGACGCCCGGCGGGCCCTGACCGCCCTGGAGGCGGCGGCCGGTGCCGCGATCTCCAAGAGCGAGAAGGAGATCAGCCTCGCGACGGTCGAGGAGACGGTCGACCGCGCGGCGGTGAAGTACGACCGCGACGGCGACCAGCACTACGACGTGGCGAGCGCCCTCATCAAGTCGATCCGCGGCTCCGACGTGGACGCGGCCCTGCACTATCTGGCCCGCATGATCGAGGCGGGCGAGGACCCCCGGTTCATCGCCCGCCGGCTGATGATCTCGGCCAGCGAGGACATCGGCCTCGCCGACCCGACGGCCCTGCCCACCGCCGTCGCGGCGGCCCAGGCCGTGGCGATGATCGGCTTCCCGGAGGCCGCGCTCACCCTCAGCCACGCCACGATCGCGCTGGCGCTGGCCCCCAAGTCGAACGCGGCGACGCTCGCGATCTCCGCCGCGCTGGAGGACGTGAAGAAGGGGCTGGCCGGTCCCGTACCGCCGCATCTGCGCGACGGTCACTACAAGGGCGCGGCCAAGCTCGGTCACGCGCAGGGGTACGTCTACCCGCACGACGTGCCGGGAGGTATCGCCGCGCAGCAGTACCTCCCGGACGAGGTGCGGGGCAGGGAGTACTACACACCGACGCGGTACGGCGCGGAGGCGCGGTACGCGGACGTGGTCGAGAAGGTCCGGACACGCCTGCGCGGCGACGCCCCCTCGCACTGAGCCGGCCGGCCCGGCGGGGCTCAGCGGCCCGCGGCCTCGAAGAGCGCGTGCATGGCGCGGCGCAGTTCGGCCACGTCGCGCACCGGCTCGGGGAAGTCGAAGCGGGCGTCGAAGCAGTTGACGCCCGTGAAGCGCACCCGCAGTCCGAAGCGGTCCACACCGACCGGTACGGCCGCCGTCCCGCCGGTCCGTCCGCCGAGCAGCGAGCGCAGCGTCCGCACCTCGGCGCTGTGCGCGGCGTGCAGATGCTGGAGCAGTTCGGCCTCGTGCTCCGACAGCGGGTCCGGGACGGCCGCGGCGAATGCGTCCGCCTCCACCGACTCGGCGCCCCACAGATCGTCCACGTACGCCTCGCCGACCTCCAGCCGCAGCGTCGTCCGGCCCGGCTCGGCCGCGCCGGGCACCCGGGTCAGCCAGCCGGAGACCCAGGCGCGGCCCCGGATACGGTGGGGCACGGAGACCGGCGCGACATCGGTGATCTCCAGCACCACGGGCAGCTCGTCGGCCTGCGCGTGCGTCGCCGCCCTGACGACGGGGGAGTCCGCTGCGAAGGCCAGCAGCACGTCACCCTCGGTGTCCACGGTCCGCGCGTCGGGCATCAGCTGGTCCGGTCGCAGGGCGTCCAGGCCCGGCAGGAGCAGCACACTTGAGCATGTACTCTGTACGAGAGTTCGTGTGCGCTCGGCTGCTGACGGCATCCGCGCGATTTCAAGCCCGCTGGGACGCGGCTGACCATGAGCTGATCGGACCTCCGTCGTATCGATGCCCTGCGCGTCGAGACTGTCTGTGATGCGTGTGGTGTTCCCAGGGCGACGAGACATGCGATCTCCTTTGAGTAAGGTGAGCCTAACCTAACCTACAACGGAGGTCTGGAGAACGTGCCTAACCAGTCGCGTCCCAAGGTCAAGAAGTCACGCGCGCTCGGTATCGCGCTGACGCCGAAGGCCGTGAAGTACTTCGAGGCCCGTCCCTACCCGCCGGGCGAGCACGGCCGCGGCCGCAAGCAGAACAGTGACTACAAGGTCCGTCTGCTGGAGAAGCAGCGTCTGCGTGCCCAGTACGACATCAGCGAGCGCCAGATGGCCCGCGCCTACGACCGCGCCCGCAAGGCCGGCGGCAAGACCGGCGAGGCCCTGGTCGTCGAGCTGGAGCGTCGTCTCGACGCCCTGGTCCTGCGTTCGGGCATCGCCCGCACCATCTACCAGGCCCGCCAGATGGTCGTCCACGGCCACATCGAGGTCAACGGCGGCAAGGTCGACAAGCCGTCGTTCCGCGTCCGTCCCGACGACGTCATCATGGTCCGTGAGCGCAGCCGCGAGAAGGTTCCGTTCCAGGTCGCCCGCGAGGGTGGCTACGACACGGACGGCGAGACCCCGCGCTACCTCCAGGTGAACCTGAAGGCGCTGGCGTTCCGTCTGGACCGCGACCCGCTGCGCAAGGAAATCCCGGTCATCTGCGACGAGCAGCTCGTCGTCGAGTACTACGCCCGCTGATCGCCCACTGATCCAGGTGTAGTTCGCGCGAGCGACCGCGCTTCAGCCCGCCGCTTCCCCGCCGATCTGGCCGGGGGAGCCGGCGGGCTCTCGCGTTTCCCGGTCCGTCCCGCGCGCGGGCACCGGCCCCCGGTCGCCCGACGGCCGTCGCGGCGGTACGGATCCCCCGCGCGGCCCGGCCAGCGCGCGCTCGACGGCCGCCGCCGGCGGCAGGGCGCGCCCCTCCGCCACCTGGGCGTCGTACCGCTCGGGCCCCAGCAGCTCCGTCGCCCGCCGTTCGCACTGTTCGTGCGGCGCCCCGAAGGTGGGCGAACCGAACAGCGGGGCCCCCACCGACTGCCAGAGCCGGGCGGCGGCGCCCTGGAGCACGGCCGCCTCCGCCGCGTCGCCCTCGCCCACGGTCAGCAGGGCCATCAGCTCCATCGCCAGCACCAGACCGACCAGATCGTTGAACATGTGGTGGATGGTGACGGACTCGGCCAGCAGGGCGCGCGCCTCGTCGGGCCGGCCGCGCGCCCACGCCGCGTACGCGTGGACGTAGAGCGCGTAGGACCGGGCCCAGCGCTCGCCGCTGTCCTCGCAGATCTCCCGTACGTCGGCGCACAGGGCCACGGCCGCGTCCAGGTCGCCCTGGAAGACCAGCGCGAGGGCCAGCTCCGCCTGGCCCATCAGCACATTGCTGTTGATCTCGCCCAGTTCTCGATAGGCGCCGAGCGCGGAGCGGAGCAGCCGTTCCGCGCGCGGCATGTCACCGGAGAGGAGCGCGAGACAGCCCAGCCGGTGCACCGCGTACGTGTGCGCGAGGGCGTCTCCCGTACGGGCGGCCTCTCCCCGGCACTCGTACAGAGCCCGCACGGCGGCCGTGTTGTCCCCCTGGAGGATCGCCACATAGCCCAGCACCCACAGCGCCTTGAGGCGTGACCCGTCGTGCCGGTCCGCGTCCCGCCCGGGCTCGTCGTCCCGGTCGGCCGGCGCGAGAGCCCGGTCCAGCCAGTGCCGCCCTTCCGTGAGCCGGCCGCAGCCCGCCCAGTAGAACCAGAGCGTGCCTGCCAGATGCCGGCCCAGATGGACCTCGCCCTCCGTCTCCAGGCAGAGTTCGATGGCCGCCCGCAGATTGGGCAGCGCGCTGTCGGCGCAGGCGGCGATCTCCGCCTGCCGGGGGCTGAACCAGTCCAGCTCGCACCAGGTGGCCAGGCCCATGTACCAGTCGCGGTGTCTCCTGCGCATCCGGTCGGTGTCCGCCAGGGCGTCCAGCCACTCGGCGCCGTACGCGCGCACCGTGTCCAGCATCCGGTAGCGCGGCCCGGCGGGTGACTCCTCGCGTACGACGACGGACTGGGCGATCAGTTCGCCGAGCACGTCCAGCACGCTCTCGTCCGGCAGGTCGGGGCCGGCGCACACGTACTCGACGGCCTCCAGGTCGAAGGGCCCGGCGAACACCGAGAGCCGCGCCCACAGCAGCCGTTCGGCCGGGGTGCACAGTTCATGGCTCCAGCCGATCGCGGTACGGAGCGTGCGATGGCGCGGCAGTTCACCGCGCGAGCCCCCGGTGAGCAGCTGGAAGCGGTCGTCGATCCGCCGGAGGATCTGGTCGACGGACAGAGCGCGCAGCCGGGCGGCGGCCAGTTCCAGCGCCAGCGGGATGCCGTCGAGGCGGCGGCACAACTCCCGTACGGCGTCGTCGTGTTCGTCGAGCGGGCGGCTCCCGGGCGCCATGTCGACGGCCCGGTCGGTGAAGAGGCGTGCCGCGTCGGTGTCCGGCATCGGGGCCAGCTGGACGGTTCGTTCGCCCTCCAGCCGGAGCGGGCGGCGCCCGACCGCCAGCACCTGGAGGCGGGGGCAGCGGCGCAGCAGATCCCGTACGAGCTCCGCGCAGGGGTCGACGAGCTGCTCGAAGCCGTCCAGCACCAACAGCAGGTCCCGGTCGGCGAGATGGGCGCGCAGCACCTCGCGGGGCGGCCGGCCGCTGTGGTCGGTCACGCGGAGGGCGTCGAGGAGCGCGTGGTCGAGCAGTCCGGGGTCGCGGATCGCGGAGAGTTCGGCGAGCCAGACACCGTCGCAGTAGCGTTTCTCCAGACGCGTCGAGCGCGGGGACCGGGCCGCGTGCACGGCCAGTCGCGTCTTGCCGACACCGCCCACACCCACCAGGGTGATCAGCCGGCCTTCGGTGAGAAGACGTGCCAGCTCGGCCAGTTCGTCGGCACGGCCCACGAACCGGTTCAGCTCCGCGGGGAGATTGCCGGGGACAGGTCGCATGAGACACGCAGAGTACTCACGCGGCAGCACTGCGTACAATCCGCCGTGCCAACTGCCTCCCCCCGCCCTGGCGGACGGCGTGGAGTCCGGGACCGCCGTAAAGCGGTACGGCGAGCCGGTCGGGGCGCGATAGGGTCGAGGGGCGACTTTCAAGACCGACCAGGATCGCCCGGTTCTGAGCCGGCCGACAACGACCTGCTCCCCGCACGCGCGGGGACGGTCCAGCAGAGAGCGGTGCAGCGTGACCGGTGGAGAGGTTGCCGGGATCCTGGTGGCCGTCTTCTGGGCAGTTCTGGTCACCCTCCTCGCCGTGGTGCTCGTGAGGCTGGCGCAGACGCTCAAGGCGACCACCAAACTCGTGGCGGACGTGACCGACCAGGCCGTACCGCTGCTGGCGGACGCGTCGGCGACCGTACGCGCGGCACAGACCCAGCTCGACCGGGTCGACGCCATCGCGACGGACGTCCAGGAGGTCACCTCCAACGCGTCGGCGCTCTCCACGACCGTGGCGTCGACCTTCGGCGGACCCCTGGTGAAGGTCGCGGCCTTCGGCTACGGAGTGCGGCGGGCGATGGGCCGCAAGGCCCCCGCCGAGCCGGCACCCGCAGGCCGCGGGGAACCGGCACCGGCCGCGCGCGGCAGGCGCGCGGTGATCGTGGGCAGGACCGTTCCGTCCGCCCGACGCAGCAGGAAGCAGAAGGGCTGAGGCAGCGATGTTCCGCCGTACGTTCTGGTTCACCGCGGGCGCGGCGGCCGGTGTGTGGGCCACCACCAAGGTCCACACCAAGCTCCGCCGGTTGACGCCCGAGAGTCTCGCCGCGCAGGCGGCCAACAAGGCGATCGACGCCGGACACCGGCTCAAGGACTTCGCGCTCGACGTCCGCGTCGGCATGGCCCAGCGCGAGTCCGAACTGGGTGAGGTGCTGGGGCTCGACGCCCCCGTCGACCCCGAACTCCCCGCCGGGCGCCGCCTCGCCGTCGAGGGGCGCGCGGAGCGCCGGTACGACAAGCACGACCACGAACACAGCGACCGATTCAACTCGCGTACACCGCACAACCGGAATGAGGACCACTGATGGAGTCGGCCGAAATCCGCCGCCGCTGGCTGAGCTTCTTCGAGGAGCGCGGTCACACCGTCGTCCCCTCGGCGTCGCTCATCGCGGACGACCCGACTCTGCTGCTGGTCCCCGCGGGCATGGTCCCCTTCAAGCCGTACTTCCTCGGCGAGGTCAAGCCGCCCGCCCCGCGCCTGACCAGCGTCCAGAAGTGCGTCCGTACGCCGGACATCGAAGAGGTCGGCAAGACCACCCGGCACGGCACGTTCTTCCAGATGTGCGGCAACTTCTCCTTCGGTGACTACTTCAAGGAAGGCGTCATCCCGCTCGCCTGGGAGCTGCTGACCAGCTCCGTCGCCGACGGCGGCTACGGCCTGGACCCCGAGAAGCTGTGGGTCACGGTCTATCTGGACGACGACGAGGCCGCCGACATCTGGACGGACAAGGTCGGCTTTCCCGCCGAACGCATCCAGCGCCTCGGCAAGAAGGAGAACTACTGGTCCATGGGCGTGCCCGGCCCCTGCGGACCCTGCTCGGAGATCTTCTACGACCGAGGCCCCGAGTTCGGCGAAGAGGGCGGCCCCGCCGTCAACGACGAGCGCTACGTGGAGATCTGGAACCTGGTCTTCATGCAGTACGAGCGTGGTGAGGGAGAGGGCAAGGAGAACTTCGAGATCCTCGGCGACCTCCCCTCCAAGAACATCGACACCGGTCTCGGCCTCGAACGCCTCGCCATGGTCCTCCAGGGCGTCCACAACATGTTCGAGATCGACACCTCGATGGCCGTCATCGACAAGGCCACCGAGCTGACCGGTGTCCGCTACGGCGCCGACCCCGCCTCGGACGTCTCCCTGCGCATCGTCACCGACCACATGCGCACCTCCGTGATGCTGATCGGCGACGGCGTCACTCCCGGCAACGAGGGCCGCGGCTACGTCCTGCGCCGCATCCTGCGCCGCGCCGTGCGCAACATGCGGCTCCTCGGCGCCACCGGACCGGTCGTCGCCGACCTGCTCGACGTGGTCATCGGGGCCATGGGCGAGCAGTACCCCGAGCTGATCACCGACCGCAAGCGCATCGAGACCGTCGCCCTCGCCGAGGAAGCCGCCTTCCTCAAGGCCATCAAGGGCGGCACCAACATCCTCGACACCGCCGTCACCGAGACCAAGGCCGCCGGTGGCTCGGTCCTGGCCGGCGACAAGGCGTTCCTGCTCCACGACACCTGGGGCTTCCCGATCGACCTCACCCTCGAAATGGCCGCCGAACAGGGCCTGTCCGTGGACGAGGACGGCTTCCGCCGGCTCATGAAGGAGCAGCGGGACCGGGCCAAGGCCGACGCCAAGGCCAAGAAGACCGGCCACGCCGACCTCTCCGCCTACCGCGAGGTCGCCGACACCTCGGGCACCACCGAGTTCACCGGTTACGGCAGCACCGAGGGCGAGTCGCGGATCGTCGGCCTGCTCGTGGACGGCGTCCCGTCGCCCGCCGCCACCGAGGGCGACGAGGTCGAGGTCGTGCTCGACCGCACCCCGTTCTACGCCGAGGGCGGCGGCCAGCTCGCCGACCAGGGCCGGATCAAGCTCGACACCGGCGCCGTCATCCAGGTGCGCGACGTCCAGCAGCCGGTCCCCGGTGTCTCCGTGCACAAGGGATCGGTACAGGTCGGGGAAGTGACCGTCGGCTCGGCCGCGTTCGCCGCCATCGACACCCGGCGCCGGCGTGCCATCGCCCGTGCCCACAGCGCCACCCACCTGACGCACCAGGCGCTGCGCGACGCCCTCGGCCCGACGGCCGCCCAGGCCGGCTCCGAGAACTCACCGGGCCGCTTCCGCTTCGACTTCGGCTCGCCGGCCGCCGTACCCGGCACGGTCCTCACCGACGTCGAGCAGAAGATCAACGAAGTCCTCGCCCGTGAACTCGACGTCCAGGCCGAGGTCATGTCCATCGACGAGGCCAAGAAGCAGGGCGCCATCGCCGAGTTCGGCGAGAAGTACGGCGAGCGGGTCCGTGTCGTCACCATCGGCGACTTCTCCAAGGAGCTGTGCGGCGGCACGCACGTGCACAACACCGCCCAGCTGGGTCTGGTGAAGCTGCTCGGTGAGTCCTCGATCGGCTCCGGCGTGCGCCGTATCGAGGCTCTGGTGGGCGTGGACGCGTACAACTTCCTCGCCAAGGAGCACACGGTCGTCGCCCAGCTCCAGGAGCTGGTCAAGGGCCGCTCCGAGGAACTGCCGGAGCGGATCGCCGGCATGCTCGCCAAGCTGAAGGACGCCGAGAAGGAGATCGAGAAGTTCCGCGCGGAGAAGGTGCTGGCCGCCGCCGCCGGGCTGGTCGAGGGCGCCAAGGACGTACGCGGTACGGCCCTGGTCACCGGTCAGGTGCCGGACGGCACGTCGGCCGACGACCTGCGCAGGCTGGTGCTCGACGTGCGCGGGCGCATCACCGGTGGCCGGCCGGCCGTCGTCGCGCTGTTCACGACGGCCAACGGCCGTCCGCTGACGGTCATCGCCACCAACGAGGCCGCCCGTGAGCGCGGGCTCAAGGCCGGCGAACTGGTCCGCGCCGCCGCCAAGACCCTCGGCGGCGGAGGCGGCGGCAAGCCGGACGTCGCCCAGGGCGGCGGTCAGAACCCGGCGGCCATCGGTGACGCCGTCGCCGCTGTCGAGCGCCTTGTCGCCGAGACGGCCTGAGGCCCCGTGCGCGAGGACGTGGTGAAGGACGTGGCGGCGTGACGGCGCTCGCGCGCCGGGGCCGCAGACTGGCCGTCGACGTCGGGGACGCCCGGATCGGGGTCGCCTCCTGCGACCCCGACGGGGTCCTCGCGACACCGGTGGAGACCGTGCCGGGACGTGATGTCCCGGCCGCCCACCGGCGGCTCGTCCAACTGGTGGAGGAGTACGAGCCGATCGAGGTCGTGGTCGGTCTGCCGCGCTCGCTCAGCGGCGGCGAGGGCCCGGCCGCGGTCAAGGTGCGGGCCTTCGCGGAGGAAGTGGCCCGTCGTATCGCCCCGGTCCCCGTACGGCTCGTGGATGAGAGAATGACCACGGTGACCGCCGGCCAGGGACTGCGCGCCTCGGGTGTGAAGTCCAAGAAAGGCCGGTCCGTCATCGACCAGGTGGCGGCCGTCATCATCTTGCAGAACGCGCTGGAGTCCGAGAGGGCCTCAGGTGCGCCGCCCGGTGAGGGCGTGCACGTCCAGACCTGAGACGTCCGATCGGGCGAAACCGGAACATACTTACGGTTATCTGTATGCGCGGATGAAGGTCGTCTGATCGCGATACGGTAACGTTCCGCGCGATGCGGCGGGATTCGAACAACTGCCGCACAGAGAGAGGCGTCAGGGTCACCGGGCCATCCGTGCCCGGCACCGGGCGCCTCGCGGCTCTAGGGGATCGATGACTGACTATGGCCGGGGCCGAGGCCCTGAACCGTGGCACCCCGAGGATCCCTTGTACGGGGACCAGGGGTGGGGAGCGCAGCAGGCCGCCGACGGTCATGCTCCTTACGACGCCCAGGCTCAGCAGCAGCACCCCCAGCAGCAGTACGACCCGCAGTACGACGGTGGTGGCTGGGACACGGGGCAGCAGCAGTACGCGCAGCAGCCCCAACAGGCCCAGTACCCGCAGCAGCAGCACCCCCAGCAGCAGTACGACCCGCAGTACGACGGCGGCGGTTGGGACACGGGGCAGCAGCAGTACACGCAGCAGCCCCAGCAACCGCACCAGCCTCAGCAGCACTCTCAGCAACAAGCGCCTCAGCAGCAGCAACACCCCCAGCAGCCTCAGTACCAGCAGCAGTACAACGATCCGCAGTACGGCAATCAGCAGTACGCCGGCCCACAGCCCAACGACCCCCAGTACGGCGGCGGTTGGGACACGGGCCAGCAGGCGGCCATGCCGTACGGCGAGAACCCGGGCGACCCCTACGCGGGCCAGCAGGGCGCCGGAGCCGGCTACGGCGGCGAGAACCCCGACCGGTACGGCACCTCCGAGGCATACCCGCCGCCCCGTCCCCCGGGGCGCCGGCAGCCGGAGCCGCCGCCCGCCCAGGCCCAGGCAGCCCAGGCCCAGCCCGAGAACGACTGGGACGGCCCGCAGCCCGAGGAGACGCACCCCTTCTTCACCGGCGACGACCGCGACGACCGGGACGAGCGCGGCCTCCTCGACGACGACCGGGACCGTGACCGGGACGACGACCGCGAGTACGACGACGAGGACGACGGCCGGCGCGGCGGAGGCGGCGGCCGTGACCGCCGCGGCAAGTCGAAGAAGAAGCGCCGCGGTGGCAGCGCCTGCCTCGTGGCCGCCCTCGTCCTGGTCGGGGGCGCGGCCGGCGGCGGTTACTACGCCTACCAGTTCTGGCAGGAACGCTTCGGCCCGCCGGCCGACTTCGCGGGCGCCGGCGCGGGCTCCGTCCAGGTCGAGATCCCGCAGGGGGCCGGCCTCGCCGAGATGGGCGGCCTGCTGAAGAAGGCCGGCGTGGTGAAAAGCGCCCAGGCATTCGTCGACGCGGCGGACGAGCACCCCAAGGGCAAGGCCATCCAGCCCGGTGTCTATCCGATGAAGAAGGAGATGTCGGCGAAGGCCGCGGTCGAGTTGATGACCAACCCGGCCAATCTGAATTCGCTGACCATCGCCGAGGGCACGCGCGCCGTCAAGGTGTACGAATTCATCGACCTGAAGCTCAAGCTCGACCCCGGCACCACCGCGGACGTCGCCAAGTCGGAAGCCGACGGACTGGGCCTGCCCAAATGGGCCGACGACGACAAGAACATAAAGGATCCGCTCGAAGGATTCCTCTATCCCGCGCGTTACGACATCGGTGAGAAGACCAAGCCGGAGGACATCCTCAAGCAGATGGTCGCGCGCTCCACGCAGGAGTACGAGAAGTACGACCTGGAGGGGTCCGCCGAGAAGCTCGGCCTCGACTCACCGCTCGACGTCGTCACCGTCGCCAGCCTGGTCCAGGCCGAAGGCATGACGCACGACGACTTCAAGAAGATGGCGTCCGTCGTCTACAACAGGCTCAAGCCGACGAACACCGCCACCAATCAGAAGCTCGAATTCGACTCGGCGTTCAACTATCTGAAGAACGAGAGCGAGATCGACATCTCCACGGCGGAGATCAGGACCAACCCCGACCCGTACAACACGTACTTCCACAAGGGTCTTCCGCCGGGTCCGATCGGAAATCCGGGTGCCGACGCGCTGAACGCCACGAAGGCGCCCGACCCGGGCGCCTGGATGTTCTTCATCTCCATCGACGGCAAGACCAC
Source organism: Streptomyces sp. NPDC057307 (assembly GCF_042667665.1). Classification (NCBI taxonomy): domain Bacteria; kingdom Bacillati; phylum Actinomycetota; class Actinomycetes; order Kitasatosporales; family Streptomycetaceae; genus Streptomyces; species Streptomyces sp. NPDC057307. Next base: position 20,776 of record NZ_JBHUZM010000103.1, read on the forward strand.
GGAATTCACCAAGACCCTGGCCGAGCACGAGAAGCTGGTCGAGAAGTTCAACGAGACACGGAAGAATGCGAACGACTAGGACCACCGAGCGCAGGGCGGCCGTCCTCGGGTCGCCCATCGCGCACTCGCTCTCCCCGGTACTGCACCGGGCGGCCTACGCGGAACTGGGCCTCACCCACTGGTCGTACGACCGTTTCGAAGTGGTCGAGGCCCAGCTCCCCGCGTTCCTGACCGGCCTCGACGCGTCCTGGACCGGTCTCTCGCTGACGATGCCGCTGAAGCGGGCCGTCATTCCGCTGCTCGACCGGGTCGGCGAGACGGCGGCGTCGGTGGAGGCCGTCAACACCGTCGTCATCGACGGCGACGGCCGCCGCACGGGCGACAACACCGACATCCCCGGCATGCTCGCCGCCCTGCGCGAGCGCGGAGTCACCGAGGTGGAGTCGGCGGCCGTCCTCGGCGCCGGGGCGACCGCCTCGTCCGCGCTCGCCGCGCTCTCCCGTATCTGTACGGGCCCCGTCACCGCCTACGTACGCAGCCGGGCCCGCGCGGCGGAGATGCGCGGCTGGGGGGAACGGCTCGGCGTCGACGTCCGTATCGCCGACTGGTCGGAGGCGGCCGGCGCGCTCGGCGCGCCGCTGGTGATCGCGACGACCCCCGCCGGTGCCACCGACGAACTGGCGCCCCACGTCCCCGGCCGCCCCGGCACCCTCTTCGACGTGCTGTACGACCCCTGGCCCACCGCGCTCGCCGCCGCCTGGTCCGCCCGGGGCGGACCGGTGGTCGGCGGTCTCGACCTCCTCGTGCACCAGGCCGTCCTCCAGGTCGAGCTGATGACCGGCCGGGCGCCCGCCCCGCTCGCCGTGATGCGCAAGGCCGGCGAACAGGCGCTCGGGGCGCACAGCGCCTGACGCCCGCCCGGCTATCCGCAGGCTGGACGGAGTCACGGAGCGGGTGGCCGGTCATGGCAGGATCGGGACCCGAGGATGCGTACCGCAGTCGTACCGTCGAAGTTGTCGAGAATTACCGAGGAGCACCGTTGAGCAGGTTGCGCTGGCTGACAGCGGGGGAGTCGCACGGCCCCGCACTCGTCGCGACGCTGGAGGGCCTTCCCGCGGGTGTGCCGATCACCACGGAGATCGTGGGTGATCACCTCGCCAGGCGGCGCCTCGGCTACGGACGTGGCGCGCGCATGAAGTTCGAGCGCGACGAGGTCACCTTCCTCGGCGGCGTACGGCACGGACTGACCATGGGATCGCCGGTCGCGATCATGGTCGGCAACACCGAGTGGCCCAAGTGGGAACAGGTCATGTCGGCCGACCCGGTCGACCCCGAGATCCTGGCCGGGCTCGCCCGTAACGAGCCCCTGACCCGCCCGCGCCCCGGCCACGCCGACCTCGCGGGCATGCAGAAGTACGGGGCGTCCGAGGCCCGGCCGATCCTGGAGCGCGCGAGCGCCCGGGAGACGGCGGCCAGGGTCGCGCTCGGCGCGGTCGCGCGCTCGTACCTGAAGGAGACGGCCGGGATCGAGATCGTGTCCCATGTCGTCGAACTGGCCACCGCCAAGGCCCCGTACGGCGTGTACCCGACCCCCGGCGACGTGGAGCGGCTCGACGCCGACCCCGTGCGCTGCCTGGACCCCGAGGCGAGCGAGGCGATGGTCGCCGAGATCGACCAGGCCCACAAGGACGGTGACACCCTCGGCGGTGTGGTCGAGGTGCTGGCGTACGGCGTGCCCGTCGGGCTCGGCTCGCACGTCCACTGGGACCGCAGGCTCGACGCCCGGCTCGCCGCCGCCCTGATGGGCATCCAGGCCATCAAGGGCGTCGAGATCGGCGACGGCTTCGGACTCGCCCGGGTGCCCGGCTCCCAGGCGCACGACGAGATCCTCATCACCGACGACGGCATCAGGCGCGCCTCGGGCCACTCCGGCGGCACCGAGGGCGGTCTGACGACCGGTGAACCGCTGCGCGTACGGGCCGCGATGAAGCCCATCGCGACCGTGCCCCGCGCGCTCGCCACCATCGACGTCGCCACCGGCGAGCCCGCCAAGGCGCACCACCAGCGCTCCGACGTCTGCGCCGTGCCCGCGGCCGGCATCGTCGCCGAGGCCATGGTCGCGCTGACCCTCGCGGACGCCGTGGCCGAGAAGTTCGGCGGCGACAGCGTCCCGGAGACCCGGCGCAACGTCGAGTCCTACCTCGAGAACCTGGTGATCCGATGAGCGGCCCCCAGATCGTCCTGGTCGGCCCCATGGGGGTCGGCAAGACCACCGTCGGCGCGCTGCTCGCCGAACGCCTCGACACCGGCTACCGGGACACCGACGCGGACATCGTCGCCGCCGAGGGCCGCGAGATCTCGGACATCTTCTTCGACGACGGCGAGCAGCACTTCCGCGAGCTGGAGCGGGCCGCCGTACGGACCGCGCTCGCCGAGCACTCCGGTGTCGTCGCGCTCGGCGGCGGAGCGGTCCTCGACCAGGACACCCGTGAACTGCTCGCGGGGCTGCCCGTCGTCTATCTCTCGATGGAGGCGAACGAGGCGGTCCGGCGCACCGGGCTGGGCCTGGCCCGCCCGCTGCTCGCCATCAACCCCCGCCAGCAGTGGAAGCTGCTGATGGAGGAGCGGCGCTCCCTCTACACGGAGGTCGCGCGCGCGGTCGTCCCGACCGACGAGCGGGCACCCGAAGAGGTCGCCGAAGCCGTCATCGAGGCGCTGGACCTGGGCGCGGCGGCCCTCCCCGGAACCGCCCCCGACGCCGATCCCTCCGCCACCTCCGGCAAGGCCCCCGGCAAGGAGAACCACGCATGACGACGGACCAGGACCAGCCGGTCACCCGTATCCAGGTCGGCGGCACCGCGGGCCACGACCCCTACGAGGTGCTGGTCGGCCGGCGGCTGCTGGGCGAACTGCCCGTGCTCATCGGCGCCCAGGCCAAGCGCGTCGCCGTACTGCACCCGGAGTCGCTCGCCGAGACCGGCGAGACGCTGCGCCAGGACCTGGCGGACCAGGGGTACGAGGCGGTCGCCATCCAGCTGCCGAACGCCGAGGAGGCCAAGACCGTCGAGGTCGCCGCCTACTGCTGGAAGGCCCTCGGCCAGACCGGCTTCACCCGCAGCGACGTCATCGTCGGCGTCGGCGGCGGCGCCACCACCGATGTCGCGGGCTTCGTCGCCGCGACCTGGCTGCGCGGCGTGCGCTGGATCGCCGTACCGACGACCGTCCTCGGCATGGTCGACGCGGCGATCGGCGGCAAGACCGGCATCAACACCGCCGAGGGCAAGAACCTCGTGGGCGCCTTCCACCCGCCCGCCGGGGTGCTCTGCGACCTCGCGGCGCTGGACTCGCTGCCCGTGCACGACTACGTGAGCGGCATGGCCGAGATCATCAAGGCGGGATTCATCGCCGATCCGGCCATTCTCGATCTGGTCGAGTCCGACCCCGAGGGTGCCCGCTCGCCCGCCGGACCGCACACCGCCGAGCTGATCGAGCGCTCCATCCGGGTCAAGGCCGAGGTCGTGTCCAACGACCTCAAGGAGTCCGGCGTACGCGAGATCCTCAACTACGGCCACACCCTTGCCCACGCCATCGAGAAGAACGAACGCTACAAATGGCGGCACGGCGCGGCCGTCTCCATCGGCATGGTCTTCGCCGCCGAACTGGGCCGCCTCGCGGGCCGGCTCGACGACGCCACGGCCGAACGGCACAGCGCCGTCCTCAAGTCCGTGGGACTGCCGCTGACCTACCGCGGCGACCAGTGGCCCAAGCTGCTGGAGACCATGAAGGTCGACAAGAAGTCCCGCGGTGACCTGCTGCGTTTCATCGTCCTCGACGGTCTGGCCAAGCCGACCGTGCTGGAGGGACCGGACCCGGCCGTGCTGCTCGCCGCGTTCGGGGAGGTGTCCGAGTGACCCGTCGGGTCCTGGTGCTCAACGGCCCCAACCTGGGCCGCCTCGGTTCCCGCGAACCGGACGTCTACGGCTCCGTCTCGTACGCCGGTCTTGTGGAGACCTGCCAGTCGACGGGCAAGGAGCTGGGTCTGACGGTCGACGTACGCGAGACGAACGACGAGGGCGAGCTGATCCGCTGGCTGCACGAGGCGGCCGACGGATCGATCCCCGTCGTGCTCAACCCCGGTGCCTTCACCCACTATTCGTACGGAATGCGGGACGCCGCGGCGCAGCGCACCGCGCCGCTGATCGAGGTGCACATCTCGAACCCGTACACACGCGAGGAATTCCGCCACACGTCGGTCGTCGCGGCGGTCGCCAGTGGCACGATCGCGGGGTTCGGCATCGGGTCGTACCGACTGGCGCTGCGCGCGGTCGCCGAGGAACTGGACGGCTGACGACGGCTGTCCGGAAAGCCCGCACGGGCGGCCGGGCACTCGGAGCGGGCTTCCGGCGTTCTTACGGAGGCGGCGGGGAACGGTACCGTTCGAAGGCAAGTCGGCCGGGCGGCCGAACGATCAGCGTCAGACGTACGAGACGGAGTGGCACCGGATGCAGCACGCAGTGGGGGCTCCGCTGCCGCCTCCCCATGGTTCGGGGCACGGAGCGGGCGGGCAGGGCGCGGGCGCGTGGGCGCACGGCTCCCCGCCCCACGGTCCGCCACCGCACGGCGCACCGCACGCCGGCCCGCCGGCCGGCCCTCCCGCGCCCCACGGGCAGCCACCCGTACCGGGCGCGGCGCCGTACGGCGCCCAGCCGCCGCCGGGCGGGCACCAGGGACCGCCTCAGCACGGCGCACCGCATCAGCACCCGCACCCGCACCAGCACCCGCAGGGCGGACCGCCTCAGCCCGGTGGGCCCCCGCAGGGGCCGCCGCCGGCCGGCCGGTCCACCGGCCCCCAGCGGATCCCGCAGGCGCCCGTACCCCCGCAGGGCCCACCCGCCCCACCACCGCCGGACACGACCGGGCATGTCCAACTGCCGCCGGGCGGGCCGGTTCCCATACCCGTGCCGCACCTCGCCGACAGCGGTACGGGCGCCGCCACGCTGGCCGTCCTGCTGATCGGCCCCGCCGGCGCGGGCAAGACGACCGTCGCCCGGCACTGGGCGGCCCGCCGTCAGGTCCCCACCGCGCACATCAGCCTCGACGACGTACGCGAATGGGTCTGCTCCGGCTTCGCCGACCCGCAGTCGGGCTGGAACGAGCACTCCGAGGCGCAGTACCGCCTCGCCCGCCGCACCTGCGGCTTCGCCGCCCGCAACTTCCTCGCCAACGGGATCTCCTGCATCCTCGACGACGCGGTCTTCCCGGACCGCCCGGTCGTCGGACTCGGCGGCTGGAAGCGCCACGTCGGCCCCGGCCTGCTGCCCGTGGTCCTGCTGCCCGGCCTGGAGATCGTCCTGGAGCGGAACGCGGAGCGCAGCGGCAACCGCAGGCTCTCGGACGAGGAGGTGGCGGGCATCCACGGCCGGATGGCCGGCTGGTACGGCTCCGGACTGCCGATCATCGACAACTCGAAGTACGACGTCGAGACGACGGCCCGGGTGCTGGACGACGTACTCGCCCGCTCGATCGCGAGCCCGCCGGCCTGGTAGCGGGAACGCGGGGCACCACCCCCTCGGCGCCCCGCGCCCGCTCCGTACGCTCTCCGCCGCCCCGGTCGGACGCGCAGGCCGCGCCGAGCCGGGCCCGCGCTCATAGGCTCGATACATGTCAGAGGTGTATGCGGTCCGTCGCGGGCGGCTGCGCGACCGGTGCTCCGCGGCCGGCAGCGATGCCGCCCTGGTGTCACTGCCCGCCAACGTCCGCTATCTCGCCGGCGGAGCGCCACCGGGCGCCGTCCTGCTGCTCGGCGTCGCCGACCAGCGCGACGTACTGCTCTGCCCCCGCACCCCTGCCGGAGACCCCGCCGACGGACGCCGCGACGGCCGTCCCGACGACGGGCTGCGGCTCAGCGTGCTGCCCACCGCGACAGGCGATCCGGCCGTCGCCGCCGCGGACCTCCTGGACCCGGCCACGGCCCGGACCCTCGCCGTCGAGGAGCACCATCTGACCGTCGCCCGCCACCGCGCCATCCGCTCGGTGGCGCCCCGGCTCCTCCTCGCCGACCTCGGCCGCACCGTGGAACAGCAGCGGACGGTCAAGGACGAGGAGGAGATCTCCCAACTGCGCATCGCCGCCGAGATCTCCGACCAGGCACTCGGTGAACTGCTCGAATCGATCCTCGTCGGCCGCACCGAACGCCATCTCGCCCTGGAACTGGAACGCCGACTGGTCGACCACGGCGCCGACGGACCGGCCTTCCGGACCTCCGTCGCCACCGGGCCGAACGCGGGCCGCCCCGGCCACCGCCCCTCGGACCGCAGGGTCGAGGAGGGAGATTTCCTCTCCGTTCGCCTCGGCGCCAACTACCACGGATACCGTTGCGAGATCGGCCGCACCTTCGTCATCGGCTCGTCCCCCGCGGACTGGCAGATCGACCTGTACGACCTGGTGTTCGCCGCACAACGGGCAGGTCGGGAGGCTCTGACGCCCGGTACCGCCTACCGTGACGTGGACCGCGCGGCCCGTCAGCCGCTGGAGTCGGCGGGGTACGGCGAAGGGCTCGCGGCCCGTACCGGACACGGTGTGGGGCTCGAAATCGACGAGGACCCGCAGTTGGCACCCGCTGCCATGGGTAAACTGGACGCTTGTGTGCCGGTCACCGTCGAACCGGGGGTCCACCTCCCGGGCCGGGGCGGTGTCCGGATCGATGACACGCTCGTCGTCCGCCCCGAGGCGGACGGCGGACCCGAGCTACTCACCATTACGACCAAGGAACTGCTCGCGCTCTAGTGTTCCGGCAAGCTTTCGCCGGTCACGCCGACGGCGCGCACCCGTGGTCCCACCCAGCTTCAGTCCAGGAGATTCCGCAACCGTGGCTTCCACGAACGACCTCAAGAACGGCATGGTGCTCAAGCTCGACTCTGGCCAGCTCTGGTCCGTCGTCGAGTTCCAGCACGTCAAGCCTGGCAAGGGCCCGGCCTTTGTGCGCACCAAGCTGAAGAATGTGCTCTCCGGCAAGGTCGTCGACAAGACCTTCAACGCCGGCGTGAAGGTCGAGACGGCCAGCGTCGACCGCCGCGACATGCAGTTCTCATACATGGACGGCGAGTACTTCGTCTTCATGGACATGGGCACCTACGACCAGATCCACATCAGCCGGGAGGTCGTCGGCGACGCCGCGAACTTCCTGCTGGAGGGCTTCGAGGCCACGGTGGCGATGTACGAGGGCAACGCGCTCTACGTCGAGCTGCCCGCCGCCGTCGAACTGGTCATCGAGCACACCGACCCCGGTGTGCAGGGCGACCGCTCCACCGGCGGCTCCAAGCCCGCGAAGCTGGAGACCGGTTACGAGATCGGTGTCCCGCTCTTCATCACGACCGGCGAGAAGATCAAGGTCGACACGCGCTCCGGTGAGTACCTCGGCCGGGTGAACAGCTAACCGTGGCTGCCCGCAACAAGGCCCGTAAGCGCGCCTTCCAGATCCTTTTCGAGGCCGACCAGCGCGGGGCGCCCGTGCAGACGGTCCTCGCGGACTGGCTTCGGCACGCCCGGACCGACGACCGCCAGCCGCCGGTCAGCGAGTACACGATGGAACTCGTCGAGGGGTACGCGCGGTACGCCGAGCGGATCGACGAACTCATCACCACCTACTCGGTGGGCTGGACGCTCGACCGGATGCCGGTCGTCGACCGGAACATCGTGCGGCTGGGCACGTACGAACTGGTGTGGGTGGACGGCACGCCCGACGCCGTGGTGATCGACGAGGCCGTACAGCTCGCCAAGGAGTTCTCCACCGACGACTCCCCGTCGTTCGTGAACGGCCTCCTCGGCCGCTTCAAGGACCTCAAGCCGAGCCTGCTCCGCGCCGAATAGCGTGGTCGCGAAGGTTCCTCGAAGCGCCGGACGGGCCGCGTGTGCGC